>CAZJSX010000109.1:0-6527 GCA_964548845.1 uncultured bacterium
TTAATTATAAATTAGATAAAAATCTTGTTAATGCTCTACGTGAATGTGATTTTATTGATCGATTAATAATTGTTAATCGTGGTATAAATTCATCAGTTCTACATTTACTCTACAGGTAAAGTGATTTTTTTTGCATCGAAAATAAAAGAGATCGGTGTTGTAAAATCTCTAACCCATTTGCGTATTTTTTTAAATAATAGCCCGTTGTAATGAGTTTGAAAGTCAATTTTTTGAGTTTCTAAGCTATGAGCATCTTGCATGAGTTGAGGGAAAGAAAAGCGCAGACCCCATAAGATTCCATCGGGAGTAACCGGACTAGATCGAATCGAATGGTCTGCTTTAGAGACAAGTAATGAGATGGGTTTGACTTCAATTAAGGGGCAATTAAAGACCAAAGTGCTTTTATCTACGGTTAAAGATTTGAGGAAAATTTGATCTAAATTAGCAGATAAAAAAAGATGGAATACTTTTTTGTAATCATTATAAGTCGGGACAAGTCCTTGTCTAAGCTTGTGAATATAGTCTGCATAGACTTGCAGAAATTGCTCTTTGGCTAGAATAAAAGGATTTTCTGAATTGATATTTTGCATGGTGAGCAAGAAAATAGGAGTGCAAATATCAAGAAGCTGGCCCATTTCAGCAGGGTCAATTAGTAAATCAATAGAGATCCATTTTGAAAAACGGGCCTGTAAAAGATTTTCATTTGAAAGATGAGGAATTGAATGGTTTTGATTCATGTGAAAAAGAGCGAACAGTTTGGGGTGAATCGGCTTTGAGGTTAATGAGGCAGAGCCAAGCAACCCCGATAAAAATAAAGGAGTCCGCAATATTAAAAACCGGGAAGTCATATCCGAAGAATTGGAAGAAGAATAAATCGATCACATGACCGTAAAAAAGAGAGTCTAAGACATTGCCTAAGGCTCCAGAAATAATCATGGTGAACGGGATTTGACTTCTTCGATTCTTGCTAAAAAAAACGACATAGATCGCTAAAATAATAATGAGGGCGATTCTTCCTATAAGGAGAATTTTTTGAGAGTTGGGGAAAAGTCCCCAAGCAGCTCCAGTATTTGTTTGGTGATTGATTGAAAAGCTAATTCCATAAAAATTTTCAAATACTCCTAATCCGCCATAAGGGTATGGGAGCATCCCTCTTTGCATGACGTTTAGAAAAGTATGAGTCATCCATTTTGTCAAAACATCAGCAGCTAATATCGATGTGAAGAAAATAGAGAGAAATTTTGCCCTTTTTTGATCAATCATAACAGTCCTTTTTCAAACTTTTCCTGTGATTTTACAGTCATTGTAGCATATGGGATTGCTTCGAGTCTTGGCATAGGGATCTCTTCTCCGCTGATGTCGCAAACGCCATAGTTGTTTTCATCAATTTTTTGCAAAGCTCTTTCAATTTGCTTTAAGATGTCTAGCTCTTTACCTGTCACTTCAATATTGATGGTGCGGTCAAAGTCATCTGTTCCTTGATCGGCTTGGTGTTGTGAATAACCAGTAGCTTCATCGGGTTGCTTGACTTGCTGAGCAGAACTTTCTAATGAGCGTGAAATTTGAGCATGCAAAGCGTGTAGGATGTTTTTGAATTTTTCTATATCTTGTGGTTTTAGTGGCATTGGAACCTCGGGGTTAATTTTTGTTTTTAGATCCTATACAGATATTACGATTTATTTTTAACAAGATCTTTTTCATTTAATGTTGCAATGGCCCCCATTAGGTCATCGATATCTTTAAATCTGCGATAAACGCAAGCAAATCGGATATAGGCAATATCATCTAATTTCTTAAGATGGCCCATAATGATTTCTCCGATTTCAGAAGTGGTGATCTCTCTTGACGATCTCTCCATAAGCTGCGTTGTAATCTTTGAAGCTAAGACTCTAGCTTGGTCTCTGCTGATGTGAGTGTGCTGGCAAGCCGCAACTAAACCATCTAAGAGTTTTTGTTCCGAATAGTCTTCATAACGACCATCTCTTTTTTGTACTTGAAGTGTCAGTTCAATCGTTTCAAAGGTTGTGAATCTTTTTTCACACTTAAGGCATTCGCGTCTTCTTCTTATCGCATTAGCTTCAGAGGCGTTTCTCGAATCTGTTACTTTAAGATCTTCGTGATCGCAATAGGGGCATTTCATAACTTAAAAATTTAAATTTATACTTTCGAAGGATCAATTTTAAAAAGTTGTTAGATCTAGGTCAAGGGAATTCCAAAGAAAGTCTTTTATAGAAGGACTCTCAATGAGGCTTTTAATAAAGCAATTGTCTCTTTTCCCCATTTAATTAAGAAAAGGGGTGGATATTCTTTATATGAGCTTTGTTGGTAAATAAAAAAATAGTTGACTTTTTCGATATCCTCCCTAAAAGGAGCTCTTATTTTTAAAATAAATTATTTAAATTCAGTTGCTTGCGTTAAAAATAAGCACTCAAAATGCCCATCTGCTAATTTTTTTGACATTATTTATTCATTTTCTTATAATTTAGGTAGAATTTAAGCAATTTAGGCCTTGTGAGTGCTACTTTGAAAAACCTAACTAAAAAAAGAATGAACAAAAAAGAACGGGAACAAAAGGTTCTTTTGAGTCTTGTTGATCTTTTCATTAAGAATAATCAACCAATTGGCTCTAAGACACTTATGGAGAGTTCTTTTAGCGATTTAAGCGCAGCGACCATTCGAAACTACTTTTCGACTCTAGAAGAGGCAGGCTATTTAGTTCAGCAGCATGCCTCAGGTGGAAGGATCCCAACAGAGTTAGCCTATCAAATTTATGCCCAGGAGTACGTCAGAGCCGGGACCATTAACCAAGATAAAGATCAAAAGATAAAAGATTATCTGCAGTTTAAAGGCAAAGAGGTGGGAGCTTATTTGCAAAAAGGGGCAGAGCACTTAAGTGCTATCACAGGCTATCCTTGTTTTATGTCTTCTCCAAGATTTGATTATGACTTTGTGGTCGATATCAAATTAGTGAAAATTGATTCTTCAAGATGTCTTTGTATTGTAGTGACTGAACTAGGATTGATTCATACAGAGACTTTATATTTTGATCAAAAGCTCAATCATCACGGGCTTAAACGAATTGAGGAAGCTTTACTTGCAAGGCTTAAAAATCAAGAAGCAACGCGCCTAGATGCTGAAGAAGAGTTGCTCGTTCATAAAATATATAATGAAGTGATGGTTCGATATATTATCGGTTATACCAATTATAGTTCTGAAGAGGTTTACACAACTGGTTTATCTAGACTACTGTCTTACCCAGAATTTAAAGATGCAGAGCGCTTTGCCAGTGGTCTGGCCCTTTTTGAAAACAAAAACTACTTAAGAGAGCTTTTAAGAGATAGCTCTAGTGATAAGAGATTGAAATTTCTCATTGGGAAAAATCTGGCCAAATATAGCCCATTAACGCAAGAGTGTGCTGTCATCACACTGCCTTATACTATTTTAGGAAAAGCAGTCGGTGCTATTGCTATTTTAGGACCGATGCGTATGCCCTATCGCGAACTGTTTGGCATGATGCAAGCTTTTACAGAATACATGAGTCAATCACTGACTCAAGCGATGGTCAAACATAAATTAACTTACCGAACACCTCAAGATGGTAGACTCTATTTAGAGAATAAGAATCACTCAGATCAAAAGTTAATCGGGAATTAAAATTGAAAATTAAATGGTGGAAAAAAATGGAAGAGAAAAAAGAAGAGCCAATTCAAGATGAAAAAATTCAAGATGCTGCGCCTGAAATGGTCACGATTACAAAACAAGAATGGGAAGAGAGAAAAAATGAAGCTTTAGAAAATAAAGACAAATATTTACGAATCTTGGCTGAATCAGAAAACTTGAGAAAGCGATTGCAAAAAGAAAAAGTGGAAATGCAAGGCTATATTAAAGAGCATTTGATTGCTGAATTTTTAAATCCAATCGACAGCTTTGAAAATGCTTTAAGTTTTAAAGATAAACAATCTCAAGAAGTGCAAAATTGGATGATTGGTTTTGAAATGATTCTCACTCAATTTAGAGATGTCTTGGCTCAAAATGATGTTAGAGCCATTGATGCACTTGGGAAAAAATTTGACCCTTTTATGCATGAGGCTGTTGAAACTGAAGAGAGTGAATCGCATCCTCCACAAACAGTGATTAAAGAGTTCATGAAAGGTTATGCAATAGGTGAGCGAGTGATTCGCCCAACTAAAGTAAAAGTAGCTAAAGCAAAATCATCAGAGTCCAAAGAGACTCCAGATTTAAAAACAACTAATGAAGAAACAAAGAATTAAAATATAAAAGGAAGGTTCTATCATGGCGGAAAAAAGAAAAGGAAAGATCATCGGTATTGACCTTGGAACAACTAACTCTTGCGTTGCGATTATGGAGGGAAGTTCTGCTAAGGTTATCGCATCAGCTGAAGGTGGACGTACAACTCCTTCTGTAGTTTCATACAAAGGAAGCGAAAGATTAGTCGGCGTTCCTGCAAAAAGACAAGCGGTAACAAATCCAGATAAGACGCTGGCTTCAACTAAGCGTTTTATCGGAAGAAAATATAGTGAAGTTGCCGAAGAGCTTAAGCTTGTTCCATACAAAGTGGTAAGAAATAGCAATGGTGATGCTGTCTTTGAAGTTGATGGCAAGCAATTGTCTCCTGAAGAAGTAGCTGCTCAAATCTTAGTGAAAATGAAAGAGACTGCAGAGGCTTATCTTGGAGAAAAAGTGACAGAGGCAGTGATTACAGTTCCTGCTTATTTTAACGATTCACAACGTCAGTCGACAAAAGATGCTGGGAAAATTGCAGGTCTTGATGTCAAACGTATTATCCCAGAGCCAACAGCTGCAGCACTTGCTTACGGTTTGGACAAAGAAGGGGATAAAAAAATTGCTGTCTTTGACTTAGGTGGTGGAACATTTGATATTTCTATCATGGAAATCGGTGATGGAGTGTTTGAAGTGTTGTCTACTAATGGAGACACCCATTTAGGTGGTGATGACTTTGATATTGCAATCATCAATTGGATTGCTGAAGAGTTTCAAAAAGAAAGTGGAATTGATTTAAGAAAAGATAAAATGGCTTTGCAAAGATTGCGCGATGCTGCTGAAAAAGCAAAAATTGAGCTTTCTGGAGTGACCTCTACTGAGATCAATCAGCCGTTCATCACAATGGATGCAACAGGACCTAAGCACTTAGCTTTAACTCTAAGTCGCTCACAACTTGAAAAGTTAACTCACGACTTAGTTGAGAGAACAAAAGCTCCATGCTTAAAAGCTCTTAAAGATGCAGGCTTAACTAAAAATGACATTCAAGAAGTCATTCTAGTTGGTGGTATGTCTCGTATGCCAATTGTTCAAGAAGTAGTGAAAGAACTGTTTGGTAGAGAGCCGCACAAAGGGGTTAACCCAGATGAAGTTGTCGCACTTGGTGCTGCGATTCAAGGGGGAGTACTCGGCGGTGATGTTAAAGACGTTTTACTACTAGACGTTATTCCTTTAACATTGGGTATTGAGACTCTAGGTGGGGTGTTGACTCCGCTTGTTGAGAGAAACACAACGATCCCAACTCAGAAAAAACAAATTTTCTCAACGGCTGCTGATAACCAACCAGCTGTAACGATTAGAGTCTTGCAAGGTGAGCGCAAAATGGCAAACGACAATAAAGAAATTGGCCGTTTTGACTTAAGCGATATCCCGCCAGCTCCAAGAGGAATGCCTCAAATTGAGGTGGCCTTTGATATCGATGCCGATGGTATTTTACACGTCTCAGCAAAAGATATGCAGAGCGGTAAAGAGCAAAAAATCCGCATCGAAGCTAAATCGGGATTAACTGATCAAGAGATCCAGAAAATGGTCAAAGATGCCGAGTTGCATGCTGAAGAAGATAAAGTGCGCAAAGAGCAAATCGATCTCAATAACGAGACAGATGCCTTAGTCTTTAGAGCTGAAAAAGCACTTAAAGATTTTGGAGACAAAGTCCCAGCTGCCGTTAAATCAGAGATCCAATCTAAAGTGGATGCTTGTAAGCAAGCGATCAAAGACAGCAATAGCGATAAAATTAGAGCTGCTAAAGAGGCGCTAGAGCAAAGCATTCAAAAAATTGGGGAGTCTATGCAACAGCAAGCTCATGCTAGCGGACCTGCTGCAGCTCCAGAAGGGCATGCTAAAGGTGGATCGTCTCATAAGGATGAAAAAATCGAAGATGCTGAGATTGAAATCGTTGATAAAGACGAAGATTCTAAGTAATTTGATTTTTTAGTCTGAAAATATAAAAGCCCTCAACTTGTTTTTCATCAAGTTGAGGGCTTTTTTTATTGCCCTGTTTTGGAAAAGTTAATATAGACAACTTTTTTGATTAACTGAATTTTCATTGATGAGCAAAAGACTTTTAGGGATACTCATTTTATCGTTAAGTATGACTCTTGCTGCTAAAAATGTGCCAGAGAATAAAAGAGTTACGCCTAAAAGCTCATCTCAAAAGAAAAAAGAGAGCATAGAAAAGAAGCCTGCTAAAAAGAGTTTTTTCTTTAAGAATAAAAAAGAGCCGGAAT
>CAZJSX010000110.1:0-6384 GCA_964548845.1 uncultured bacterium
GGTGCATCAGGGGGTAGAGTTACAAAGACAGGCACAAACGAGTTACGATTCAATGGAACAAATACTTATACAGGTGTGACTACCATAAGTGCTGGGACATTAGTAATAAACGGAGCTATAACTTCAGCTTATGCTGGGGGAATCGTTAATAATTCTGCTTTACAAATTAACCCTCCTACAAATTCTACATATGGACAAATCATATCAGGCACTGGGTCTCTCACCAAATTGGGTAGTAATAGTCTTAATTTGACTGCCGCTAATAGCTATCAAGGAGGAACAATAATTGGTGCGGGAGCGATAACTCTAAGTGGCAGTGGCACTATTGGTGCTACAACAGGTACATTGAACATGAGTAGTGGGGCAACTTTAACTTTAGCAACTGGGTTGGGCGCTAGGACAATTGGGGGATTGTTTGGATTTGGTGGAACAATTGCATTAAATGACAATAATTTTACAATCACACAGGGCAGTGATGCCACTTTTGATGGATCAATTAGTGGCACGGGCGGGCTCACTAAAACAGGTGCTGCGACACTCACATTCTCTCAAGCTCAAACTTACACCGGAACAACAACCTTATCAACTGGTACACTAGGATTAGAATCTTCAGGAAGTCTTGCCGGAGCTCTAGTTATGAGTGGTGGCACTCAATTGACAGCAAGTCCTGGAGCAATTGGAAGTTTAAGTGGCTCTGGAACAATATCTGGTTCGGGTGCGCTTGTAATCACGCAAACTGTAAATGGAACTTTTAGTGGTGTCATTACGGGTTCTTTTGGAGGAATTAGTAAAGCAGGAGCTGCTACTTTAACCCTGTCGGGAGCAAATGATTATGGATTTGGCGGCACAACTATTAATGCTGGGGAAATCATTTTGACTGGTTCTGGAGCTATTGGTAATACGGATGCTCAGCTATTAATGAATGCAGGAACTTTAACTTTAACAGCGGGAATTGGTGCTAGATCTATCGGAAGTTTAAGTGGAGCATCGGGAGCTACGATTGCCTTGAATGATAACACGTTAACAACAAACGTAAATAGTAATTCAACTTTTGACGGGCTAATTACAGGGACTGGAGGGCTGACTAAAAGTGGTAGTCAATCATTGACTTTGTCAGGTAATAATAGTTACTCGGGAGCTACAACAATTAGCCAAGGGACATTAATCATCACAGCAAGTACAACTTCACGATATGCTGGAGGATTTGTTGACAATGCAGCACTTCAAATCAGCCCACCTTCAGATTGTACCTATGCGGGAGTTATATCAGGCACAGGGACTTTGACTAAAGGGGGTGCTAATAATTTAATTCTAACTAATACCAATACTTATACAGGAGCTACAACCATTAGTGCCGGAACTTTAACTTTAAGTGGATCAAGTTCCACATTGGGAGGTAGCCCCACTTTTTCAGCTTTAACAATTAACGGAGGAAGTTTTGTTTTAGAGGCCGGAGCAGGTAATAAAACAATTAGAAGTTTAAGTGGATCAAGTGGAACAACCATCAACTTAAATGAAAATACACTTTCGTTATCCACAGCAACCACCACCACATATAATGGAGTGATCTCGGGGACAGGGGGATTAACTTTGCCCAATAATTATTCCTTAACACTTGGAGGAGCAAATGATTATACGGGAACGACAACAATTAACAGTGGAGCAACCCTCACCCTTAGTGGTAGTGGTTCAGCACTCAGCAATAGCACTCCAGTTGTGATGGTTACAGATGGGCGCTTGCAATTAGCATCTGGTGCAGGCAATAAAACCATAGGAAATTTAAGTGGTACGGGAAGAATATTTTTAAATGGAAACACGTTGACGATTAACCAAACGGGAACGACAACTTTCAGTCTATTCCTTACCAATCAGATAACTAATGGAGTTCTAGTCAAAGCAGGGGCAGGCAGTTTAACAATGAATGGGCTTCCTACAGGTACTGGTATCGGCACGACCATTTCAGCAGGCACGCTAACGTTGACATTAGGCTCAGCTTGTCCTATCACCAATAACGCTACTTTTGTTTTTAGTTCTTCATCTAATTTGACTTTAAGTGGGCTCATTTCAGGAACAGGAACGTTTACTAAAAATGGAACGGGAACTTTAACTTTATCAGTAGCTAATGATTACTCTGGTTTAACTACAGTTTCAGCAGGGACACTCACGTTCACAGCAAGCACTGCAAGTATGACTGGTTTGATGACAAATAACTCTGCTGTTATTTTTAATCAATCGACAGATAGTGCATTTAATCAAGCTATTTCAGGAACTGGGACGTTAACTAAAAGTGGAGCTGGTAATTTAACACTAGCAGGAGTTAACGATTACTCAGGCTTAACTACAATTTCAGCAGGGACGCTCACTTTTACAGCAAGTACTTCTAGCATGTCTGGTTTGATAACGAATAACTCAGCTGTTGTTTTTAATCAATCGACAGCGAGCACCTTTGGTCAAGTAATCTCAGGAACTGGAACATTAACTAAAAGTGGAGCGGGTGTTCTCACTTTATCAGCAGCTAATAATTACACAGGATCAAATACATTATCTGCTGGAGGAATTACTTTAACTGGTTCTGGCACGATCGGTGCAACAACCAATTCATTAGTGATCAATGGTGGAACTTTAACTTTATCATCAGGAATAGGTTCAAGAACAATTACTGGATTGAGTGGATCAGGCGGCACTATTGCATTAAATGACAATCCGTTGACTTTGATACAAGGCTCTGATGCTACCTATGCTGGAGTATTCACTGGAGGCGCGAGCGCCAATATCCTCAAGCAAGGGGCTGGCATGTTAACTTTAACTGGGACTTCATCTGGATTTTTAGGAGACACCACTATTGATGCAGGTACCATAGCTATTAATGGAACTTTAAATGGAGAAACTACAGTTAATGCTAGTGGACGATTACAAGGTGTTGGAACTTTAGATGATCTTCGTAACTTAGGAACAGTTTCACCAGGCAACTCGATTGGAACATTGACTATTACTGGAGATTTTACAGTGGCAGATCCAGCTGCTATCTTGGAGATTGAAATTGATCCAGATGGAACTAGTGATAAACTTGCCATAACAGGAACTGCTGATTTAGATGGTTATGTGGAGCTACTGCCTCATGCAGGTGTGTATATGGGAGGACAACAGTTTTTAATCTTAACAGCAGGAAGTATTACTAATGACTTTTTAGGAATTGTAGAAGCTTTTCCACAAGATTTTCAGTTTTTAAGATTAGGCAACAGTATTTATATTGTAGTTGACAATAGTTTTATTGTCTCTCCCTATGCCTCATTGTTAAATGGTAATGCATTACTTACCTATAATTATCTTTTCTGCGTAGATGGAAATGATCCTGATTTGCTTGAAATACAAAACACCCTTTTAGCGTTGCCGACTCTTCAAGCTCTTTCAGATGCTCTAGTTCAATTATGTCCCGCTTTATATAGTTCACTTCCCTTATTAGAGCTGCAAAATAATGTTCATATGGCTCGCGTGATGACACAAAAAAGTAGAAAGTATTTTTGTGATTGCAATCATATGAAAAAAAAGAAATATCCTGAATATCCATTAACTAGTTTTTGGGTGCAACCTATCGGTTTTTACTACAATCAAAAAGGGGTGCAGAATCAATATGGATTCCATGATTATACTTATGGAATGGCATCAGGATTTTTATTGCCAATGCCCTCTGGATTGCTGCTTGATTTAGGTCTCGGTTATACGCATTCAGAGCTCAAATGGAATAATAGTCGAGGAAGAGCTGATGCCAATACGATTTATTTTGCTCCAAGTTTGAGCTTTTGGTTTGAGCCTTTTTGCATCAGTTTAATTGTGCAAGGAGATGTCAATTTTTATAATACCAAGCGCAATATTGAATTTACTGGGGTTAGTGAAACGGCCAAAGGTAATTTTGAAAGTTATGACATTTTGTGTGGATTAGATTTTTCAGCAAAAATAGAGTTGCTTGAAAATCTTTATCAAGATCATAGCACCCCATTTTATATCGAGCCTTCAATGCAATTTTATTGCATGAACTTTTTTCAACAACGTTTTGTTGAAAAAGATGGGGGAGATTTAAATTTATCTGTTGGGCACAAGCATACTGTTTTTCTACAGCCCAATTTAGGATTAAAAATCACACAAGAAATCAGGACGAAAAGTTTATGTTTTGCCCCTAATTTATATGTAGGATATTTAGCTAATATTCCATTGAAAAACGCTGGTTATAACTCGAGTATCCCGGAATTCAATATTCCGTGTTTTAGTGACTTTACGGTTTATGGATATCATCGAGTAACTAATCAACTCTTATTGGGTGCTGAGTTTGTGATTAAAAAGTGTGATCGCTTTTTAATCACTGCCGGTTATAACGCTACGATGTTTAGTCATCTATTCACACAAGGGGTGAATGCAAGATTTAGTTTGGAGTTCTAAAGATAGATTAAGCTTGGATCTTTCTACTTTCGAACTGGCGTTTAAATAGAAACTGCAATATAAGCCAAGTTTTAATTTGAAAGTTGTGTTATGGACGTTGGCGTTATTGGAGTAAATTATAAGAGCGCAGATCTATCATTTAGAGAAAAGCTCGTGCAGAATTTGCAGCGGATGCAATTAACTCACTTTTTGCACTCTTTTTCTAAGGTTGTAGTTTCTACTTGTAATCGCTTTGAAATTTACTTTCATTCACCTAATTTAACTGCAACTCACAGCTATCTCTTGCACGACTTTACTCAAGAGTTTAATCAAAATTCCAAGCACAAGCTTTACGCTTATTTTGGCAAAGACTGCTTTGCCCATTTAGCTCATGTGACGATTGGTTTAGATAGTGCTGTGATTGCCGAAACAGAAATTCAAGGGCAGATTAAAAAAGCCTATCAAGAAGCTCAGCTAAAAAAAACATGTAGTAAAGAGCTCCATTTTCTATTTCAAAAGAGTTTAAAAATAGCCAAAGATTTAAGGAAAAAAAACTTAGATGAAGTAACTCTCATGCCAAACTTGACCGATATTGTCATTAGTTTGCAGCAAAATTTATTAACCTCATTTCAAAAGCCTAAAATTTTACTTGTAGGGGCATCAGATGTGAATCTGAATATCATTCAAAAAATAGATCGCTCAAATTATCACATTTATTTAGCTTCGCGCTCTTTAGGTTATGCTAAAGAGCTTTCTGAGCGCTTTCAAATTGAGATCTATCCATGGGAAGATTTAGATCAATGGCAAGCGTTTGAGTCGGTTGTTTTAGCTACAGATTATCAAGGTTATTTAATAAAAAAACAGCCTGTAGAGTCACCGAAGTTAATTTTGGATTTAGGGGTTCCTAGAAATGTGGACCCAAAATTGGCGCAAAATTCAAATGTAACTTTATATCACATTGATCAACTCAATAAAATGGTTCGCAAGCATCGCAAGATTAAAGATCTGCGATATCATCAATTGCAAAAGTTAATTGATGAATCTGTAGCCAAGCAAATCAAAATTTTTTCTAAAAGATCAGAGTGGGCTCAGAGTCTGGCTTCAGTTGTTTAAATGATTTTTAAAGAAAAATTAGTTTTTGAAAAAAGTCTCTAACTAAAAATAAGCTTATTAGTTACTTATAGTTAGTGATTTTAGAGTGCATTTTAAATTTGCTACTCAAGTTGGCATTTTTCATTGAAAAATGCAATCGCCGGTAGCATATTTTCAGTGTTTAAAATAAAACTCTTATCTTTAGAAATTTAAGATGCTAAATTTTATCAGGTTTTTTAAAAATCAGCTTGTCTAGGAGCTCTTGGGAAAGGGATCACATCTCTGATGTTTTCCATCCCTGTAGCGTATAGTATGAGTCTTTCAAATCCAAGACCAAAGCCTGCGTGAGGAGCTCCTCCAAATCTTCGAAGGTCCAAGTACCACTGATAGCTTTGTGGGTCTAAGCCTTTAGCTTTTATTTTTTGTGTAAGAACATCTAGGCGCTCTTCTCTTTGTGATCCACCGATAATTTCACCAATACCTGGGCATAAGACATCCATGGCAGCACAAGTTTTGCCATCATCGTTATTGCGCATATAAAAGGCTTTGATATCTTTAGGGTAGTTAGTCACAATCGCTGGGCTTTTTAAATGCTCTTCAGTGATGTATCTTTCATGTTCTGATTGCAAATCAATTCCCCATTTAACAGGGAATTCAAATTTTTTAGTGGCCTTTTCTAAAATAGAAATAGCTTCTGTATAGGTGATAACTTGAAAAGGTTTGTGAACAATATGTTCTAATTTGGCAATGAGTCCTTTAGAGACATGGTTTTCAAAAAGCTGCAAGTCTTCTTGATGGTGATCTAAAACAACTTTCAGGACATATTTTAAATAGTTTGAAGCCAGTGTACTAATATCATCGATATCGGCAAAAGCCATT
>CAZJSX010000111.1:0-6334 GCA_964548845.1 uncultured bacterium
CCAAAGAGCGGGCTGAAAAAAGAGATCAACAGGTAGGTAGTGGCGATCGCTCAGAGCGCATACGGACTTATAATTTTTCGCAAAATAGACTGACAGATCACCGCATTAATTTAACTCTTTATAGTTTAGAGTATATTCTAGATGGAGCCTTAGAAGAGGTCTCAAATGCGCTAATTGCTCATTATTATCAGCAGAAGTTGGAAAAAGGTTCGTCATGATCACGTTGAAAGAGGTGATTGTGAAATCGGAAGAATTTTTAAATAAGCACCAAATACAATCAGCAAGAAGACAAGTAGAAGATTTATTATCCGGAGTTCTAAAAAAAACGAGAATAGATCTTTTCATGAACTTTGATCAACCACTTACTGATCAGGAGCTTACCAAAATTCGCCAAGCACTTCTTCGAATGGCAAAAAAAGAGCCTCTAGCCTACATTCAAGGGCAAATTCAGTTTTATCATTGTGAGATTTTTGTTTCCCCAGACGTTTTAATTCCAAGACAAGAAACAGAGATTTTAGTCGATAAAGTTGTGAAAACACTCAAAGCTCAGGATTTAAAAAATAAAGTATTATGGGATATCGGAACAGGATCAGGTGCCATTGCTATTGCTATAAAAAAAGCTTGTCCAGAGCTTACAGTAATTGCTTCGGATCTATCGGATAAAGCCCTGCAAGTGGCCAAAAAAAATGCAGAACACAATCAAGTGCAAATAGAATGGCTAAATGGAGATCTCTTTGCCCCTTTTAAAAACTTAAAAGCTGATTTCATCATTTCTAATCCTCCTTATATTTCAGAGCAGGAATATAAAAATTTAGAGTCAGAAGTTTTGAATCATGAGCCTAAAATGAGTCTGGTTGCAGCAGATCAAGGTTATGAGTTTTATTTAAGAATCTCTAAAGAGATAAAAAAATATTTGAAAGAGTTAGCTAGAGCTTGGTTTGAGATAGGTTATAACCAGGGAAATGAGGTAGAAAAAATTTTTAAATCGCAAGGTTTTGACAAGGTACATTTTGAAAAAGATTATTCGGGAAATGACAGGTTCTTTTTCCTTGAACTAGAATAGTTTTTTCAAGTATTCTATTTACGATTTTATATAAATAAAAACCATCATGTTAGATTATTTGAGCGGTAAATTTCAGAATGTGATTTCTTCTCTGTTTGGAAAGAATCAGCTTTCAGAAGAGAACATCAAAAAGGCAGTATCAGAAGTGCGCCTTGCACTCTTAGATGCAGATGTCAACTATGATGTGATTAAAACATTTATCGCAAGAGTTAAAGAAAAAGCGCTGGGTGATGAACTGATTAAGTCAGTCAATCCAGGGCAGCAATTTATTAAAATTGTTCATGATGAACTTGTCCGGTTAATGGGCAGTGATGCTAAAGAAATTAAACTTGCAGCGCATCCACATCGTTGGATGGTTTGTGGTTTGCAAGGATCAGGTAAGACTACATTTTGCGCAAAGTTTGCAAAGTACTTGATCGATAATAAGAAAGCTAAAAAAGTGCTTCTAGTTGCATGTGATCGTCAAAGACCAGCTGCAGTAGAGCAATTGAGTCAGCTCTCTAAAAAAGTGGGATGTTCTTTCTTCTCAATTGAGAATCAGCCTAGTGCTGTAAAAGTGGCTATAGAGGCCAACCGATTTATTGAGAATGAAAATTTTGATGCAGTAATTTTTGATACAGCTGGTCGACTGCATATCGATGAGCCGTTGATGAAAGAGTTGCAAGAATTGAAGAAAATTGCAAACCCAAACGAAATCTTGTTTGTTGCTAATGCAATGCTCGGACAAGATGCTGTGGGGGTTGCTAAGCAATTTAATCAAGAGATGGCTTTTGATGGAACAGTTCTGACGATGCTTGATGGAAGTTCAAGAGGCGGAGCTGCTTTATCGATCGTAGAAGTAACGCAAAAGCCCCTTGTTTTTGAGGGTATTGGCGAAAAGATAGAAGATTTACAATTGTTTCATCCCAAGTCGATGGCCGATCGCATTTTGGGAATGGGTGATACAATTAATTTGGTCCGTAAAGCTCAAGAGCATGTCTCTGAAAAAGAAGCTTTAGAGATGGAGCAAAAGATAAGAAAGGCTTCATTTACTTATGATGATTTTTTAAAGCAGTTTTCAATGATCAAAAAAATGGGATCAATGAAGTCGATTTTAAAAATGCTTCCTGGTGGTAGTGCTTTGAGTGATCTGCCAATTAGTGAAGAAGAGTTTATGAAAAACGAAGCTATAATTTTGTCGATGACACCTAATGAGCGGAGCGAGAAAGTAGACTTGATTATGCCTAGAAGAAAGCGCATTGCGCTTGGAAGTGGTGTAAAACTAGATGATGTTAATAGACTTGTTAAAAATTTTAACAACTGCAAAAAAATGATGAAAAATATGCCTAAGGGCAAAAAGTTTGAAAAACTGATGGAGGGATTTCATGGCCGTAAAGATTAGATTGAGAAAACAAGGTAAAACAAACCGCCCTTGTTTTAGAATAGTAGTAGCAGATACTCGCTCACCAAGAGATGGTAAGTATGTAGAAATGCTTGGTTGGTACAACCCGCAAGAAAAAGAAAATAATATGGAACTCAATAGCGAGAGACTTAATTATTGGTTGTCTGAAGGAGCTCAAATTTCTCCTCAAGTGACTCTTCTTGCTAAAAAGTTGTGCCCAGAAGCTTTATTGGTTCGCAAGTAAGACTAACTAGTAGTTTTAAGTTACTATGAAAATTGATGTCTTAAGTCTTTTCCCAAACTACTTTAAAGGGCCCTTTGATGAGAGTATGATCAAACGGGCAGTTGAAAGTGCCATTTTAAATATCGATTGTATCGATATTAGAAATTTCTGTGAGGGAAAGCATAGACAAGCCGATGACAGACCTTATGGAGGAGGTCCTGGTATGGTGATGATGGTCGAGCCGGTAGTGAAAGCCATTCGCTCATGTAAATCGACTTCAAGCCAAACCATTTATTTATCTCCACAAGGCCGGCCATTGACTGCACAGCTTGCTAAAGAATTAGCCACACAAGAGCATTTGATTTTGCTCTGTGGCCATTATGAAGGAATTGACCAACGAGTGATTGAATCGGAAGTCGACTTAGAAATCAGTATTGGTGATTATGTGCTCACCAACGGTTGTTTAGCGGCATGTGTTTTGATCGATGTTATGGCCAGATTCATACCGGGAGTTTTAGGGGATCAGCAATCGCAAGAGCAAGATTCATTTGAGAATGGACGGCTAGATCACCCTCACTATACCCGCCCTCAAACATTTGAGGGGAAAAGCGTCCCTGAGATTTTAATCTCAGGTGACCACAAAAAAATTAATGAATGGAGGGAGCGTGCAGCAGCTGCACAAACCCTTTGTAAAAGACCAGATTTAATTAAGAATTAGGAGTTCGAAAAATGAGTAAAAACCCAATTATCCAACAGCTAGAGCAGGAATTTCAAAAGAAAGATCTTCCCGTTTTTAACATTGGTGACACCGTGAAAGTTCATACGCGTATTGTCGAAGGTGACAAAGAGCGTATCCAAATTTTTACTGGAACAGTGATTGCTAGAAAAGGGACTGGTGCTGGCGAATCTTTTTCTATTCACAGAGTTGCTTATGGCGAAGGAATGGAAAGAGTGTTTTTGTTAAATAGTCCAAAAATTGCAAAAATCGAAGTTGAAAAAGAAGCTAAAGTAAGAAGAGCAAAACTTTATTACTTACGTGGAACTTCAGGCAAAGCCTCTAAATTGAAAGCTAAGATGTAAGATGTCTTCAAAGGCATCAGACAAAGAATACTGGCTGAAATTTGAAAAAGAGTTACAGTTGAAAGGTTACTCATGTCTTGCTGGAATCGACGAAGCAGGGCGTGGTCCATTAGCTGGTCCAGTTGTAGCTGCTTGTGCCCATATTCCTTCTCATGTATTTATTGAAGGGGTCAATGATAGTAAAAAGATGACCCCTCAACAAAGAGAGACTCTCTATAAAACTCTAACCTCACATCCTGAAATTCAATATGGAGTCGGTATTGTTGATGCTTTAGAAATCGACAAGATCAATATCTTACAAGCCAGCATTAAGGCCATGCAGCTTGCCTATGAGCAAATGAATCTTCCGATCGACCATCTTTTAGTAGATGGTGTTCAACTTTTCTTAAATATTCCTGCATTGAAAATCATTAAAGGGGATGCTAAGTCTCATTTGATAGCTGCTGCATCCATCATTGCTAAAGTTACCAGAGATCGCTTGATGGATGAGTATCATGAAAAATGGCCAATGTATGACTTTAAGCAACATAAAGGATATGGAACACTAAAACACCGCAATGCGATCATGACACACGGCCCATGTCCCATTCACAGAATGACATTTGAGCCAATACGTTCGTTAAATAGTGGCTTAATCAGCGGCTTTAAAGTGTTTGAGTGAATCAAAGAGCTGGTCAGTTAGTCTCTGGATTTTCTTAGAACTTGATTCGAATCCTGACTTGTAAATCCAGACAACAGATCCAGCTGCAATTAAAGATAAGCCAATTCCCATCGCTAATGGGGGAACTTGACTTTCAAAATAACCAAGAGCGCAAGCATAAATGCTGCTACCTATTCCCGAAAGAACAGTTCCTTTAGCAATAAGTCTAACAGCTGAGTCTTGCTTTTGTAGTTTTAAAATTTTTTGTTGTTTTTCAAATATGTTTTCAAGGTCTGCGCAGATATTTCCATTTAAGTGATAAGTTTCTTTCTTTACCAGCTGGTAGTTTTCATCCAGAATTTCTAACTCTTCTTTTGAATCAGAGTAAGTTGCAACTTCAGAGCCGACAAAATAGAGCATAAAAGCACCAGCGACTGCCAAAACCAGTGCTAAAATAGGTAGTGAACTAGAGTCAGAAGTGCTTTTTGAAGAGTTGCATTTAGAAGAGCTACAATGATGATAATGGTGGTGTGAGGTGCTGTAGGGATAATAGCCAAAATCGTAATAGCCAGGACTTACATGCGAAGTGACTGCTGTTTGCTCTCTTTTAGGTAGAAACCTTGAGTTAAAACGGAATGCATTTTCAATAAATTTTTGTGTGTTTGGCCCAATAAGCGCAGCCAAGTTTTTTTGTGAATCTAAAGTGATACTAGACATAATTTAAAGCCTATCAATTAATAAAAAAATTAAAGAAAGGTTATCGTTTGATTATTAACTCTTTATAAAGAAAAAATGGTGAGTTTATTAAAAATTATTTTTGAATGAACGAATGGAAGTTAAAAACTCTATGGGACTGAAATTGTCAAGCAAGTGGTATGATCTGGCTTACCGATAAATAGGGGAGCTTCTGCAAAAGCATCTGAATTAGAAGATTCATGATTGCGATATTCACTAGTGATATTCTGGCAGAATTGAATGATATTTTCATTGGCAGCTTTAGGTTCTGCAGATTTTTGAATCAGTTGTTCTAAAAGCTTAATTGCAAACTCTGACTTAATTTTATTACCTTCTTCTAAACTTAGTTGTTCCCAAGAATAAACATCTTGCTCAAGAATCTTTAAGAGAGAGGAAAACTCTTCATCAGTAAAGCATGCTGATTGTTGAATTTTGTTTAAAATGTTTTGAGATGAATTAGCTGCATTTGGCAATAAACCTAATCTTTCAGGATCTAAATTATCAACAACACCATCTGTCATAAAAAATAATGTGTCTTTAGAAAAACAAGGTGTCGATGAATATTGTAAATTGCGAGCATCAATGAGTAGAGGAACTGGCGTGCACAATCCAATCTTTCCGCCAGGATCTCTAGCATTAGAAATGTCTTCTCTTGAGTCTTTAGTAATTTCAAAAACTTTTCCATTGCGATAGAGAAAACCTTTGCAATCACCTAAGTTGACACTGATGAGATAGTAGGGGGCCGTTGAGGCTGATCCTGTTTTAACTAATGCAGAACATAAAAAGGTGGTGGCACCTGCATAGTTTTGGAAAAAGTTTTTATGTAAATCTCGTTCCATTAATTTTTTCTGACAAGCTCTATTGCCGTTAGCAGCTTGCGTGATCAAATCCATTTGTGTGAGTACACTCTCACGCTCTTTTTGAACCTCTTCAGCAGAAATAAGATTGTTATTATTAAAGAGAATATCTAAGCGATCTTTAATTTGGAAAAAGTGAGCATCATAACCATCATTATTGCGCTTGTAGGCATCCCAATAAATGTTAAGGTGGCCTGCTTGAATGGCTTCATAGATGTATTGGGCCAGTTTTTGAGTTTTGAAGCCTTCTTGATCATTTTTGAGTTTATCGGTTAAGTAATTCCAGAAACCTTCCATAGCCGCTAGTGGAGCTTGTCTGCTGCTAGCTCCCAGGCCACAACCATCTGCTAAAGTT
>CAZJSX010000112.1:0-6317 GCA_964548845.1 uncultured bacterium
AAGGGAAGTGCCAATCACCCTTCACTTTTAAGAGGAGAGCAGCGCATCTTTGATTGTGGAGGGGCTAATTTACATAGCCTGCCACTTCAAGACGGGAAAGAATTTGTCTATCCCATTTTAATAGAGCTGCTCAATTATGTGCAAAAAACTCTCAATGCTAAAGTGATTGTTACTTGTGGGCATCGATGCCCAGATCACAACACTTATAGCGATCCTACGACTGTGAACCGCTATTCTAAACATATGTTGGCTGCTGAGGTTGATTTCTATGTTCAAGGTTATGAAAACGATCCCGCTAAGGTTGTTGATGTAATCATGCAGTATTATCAAAAAGATCCTAAAGCCACGCAAGATTTGAAACATTTTTCACGCTACACTAAAAGTGATACCAATGTCTCGACTCACCCTTGGTATAATCAAGAAGTCTTTATCAAATTATTTAAGGCTAATGAGGGAAGAGACTTTGACAACCAACATCCCCATCCTTATGTCAGCATCCAAGTGAGACAAGATCGAGATACCAATACGGCTGTTGTTTACTCTTGGAAGCAAGCCTTTTATAACTACCATCGCTATTAAAAGAAGCTGTTTGCGGATAATAACCTAAATCTGTATATCTAAAAATTTTAATTCTGAGATAGGTTTATCCAAGATGCGAACAATAGCTATAGTCAATCAAAAAGGTGGAACAGGAAAAACAACAACAGCGGTAAACTTAGCAGCTTCATTAGCCGGACTTGGTAAAACAGTTTTAATTGTAGATCTCGACCCACAATCGTCATGTTCGTTTTGGTATGGATTAAAAAAACAAGGACAAGCTCTTTTAGATGTTTTTTTAGAAGATAAGCCTTTAAAAGAAGCCATTTTAGAAACTAAATACCCAAGATTATCTATCATTGCCTCTTCTCCATCTCTTGTGAAAGTGGAAAAAATGCTGGCAACAGAAGTGGGCTCTGAAGTGATTTTAAGAGACAAGTTTAAAAATAGCGATCTAAACTATGATTATGTTGTTTTAGACTGCCCGCCTAATCTAGGAACACTTTCTTTGAATGCCCTAACAGCTGCCGATGAAGTGTTAATACCAGTAGAAAGCCGCGTGATGGCCCTTTATGGCCTCGTACAGCTATTAAATACAATTAAACTTGTGCAAACTAGACTTAACCCTGATCTTAAAATTAAAGGGATTGTAGCTTGCCGGGTGGACTTAAGAAATAATCATTCTAAAGAAGTTCTAGAGCAACTTAAATCTAGATTTGCCGATCAAGTTTTAAAGACTCACATTAGAGAAAATATCAAACTTGCAGAAGCTTCTCTTCACTTAGCTCCCATCACTGCTTTTGATGCCAAAAGTAATGGGGCAGAGGATTACATGAATCTAGCTCAAGAGCTTTTAAATTTAGACCTAAACCAAGCCTCTCAAGTTTTAGAGGTCTGTTCTAGTTCAATTTAAACTATCTTTTGGCAAAGTTTTTCAATTGCTGCTCGTTTAAAATAATAATTTAACTGTTTACCTTCACTTTATCCATGACGGCGTAAAACCCAGTTATTGATGGCTTAGATATAAACCACCCTTGTTTTAATTTTTCTATTTTGCTAGCCTTTTCAAGGCTGTAGGAAGATACAGCCTGAGTTAACCATACTCTAAAAGACCTCGTTGCACAATTCAGTGTAACTATTAGCAAAAGACCCTTAATCGGGAGAAGCTTTTTGCTTTAGCTGAGGGAGTCTTCACGAAACTTTAAGCCAGCTTGATACAAATTTACTTGAGGATTTGCCAAGCAATAGGCTAAACTACTGCCACTTTTTCAATGCCGATGTGGCGAAATGGTAGACGCGGTAGACTCAAAATCTACTCTTAGCAATAAGGTGCTGGTTCGAGTCCGGTCATCGGCATTTAACCGAATGATTCTTTTTGAGTCATTCGGTTTTTTATTTTTATAATTTAGGTAAAAAAATGGTTACACATAATATTCACTGCGATGATCCTTGGTTCACTCATATCAAACAAGGGCGTAAGCCAGTTGAGGGTCGCAAAAAAACACATTCTTATAAAAGAATTAGAGCGGGTGATTACATCAATTTTAGTAATGGCCAAGAGAGCTTTTTAGCTTCTGTCACTGAAATAAGAGACTATGAAACCCTTGAGGAGTATCTTGAAGATGTCACTCTAGCTAAAGCGCTGCCCGGCGTTAAAACCATGCAAGAGGCTCTTGATATTTACTATGAGTGGAGTCCTGAAGAAAAAATCAGACAGTATGGTTTTTTAGGGATCTTTGTTGAGCCTATTGAGTAATGCTTCTTTCAAATTCTAGTGATTTAGCTTTTAAATCAGATTTTCAATTTCTCCTAAAATAAAAAAACTGAGAAGGGGTTTATTCCTTCTCAGTTATTGAGTTCAAAAGTTCAATCTTCGATATGATCGAAGCTTTAGTGTTAAGCAATTAAATTGCGTAACGTAAAGTCAAAAAGAAACCAACTTGGTTTAGATTTTGTTTGTCCATACTTTGTGAGTCATTTTTTCCAATTGGGAAATATCTATAGTAAGGAGTTAATTCTAACCAAAAATGTTTTCCTAATTGTCTTGCAGCAGAAAGTCTTACTGAAGTACCAATGCTTTGTTTTAACTTATAAGTTGTGCTATTAGAATCGCCGAGCGTTAAATATTGCTCTGCAATAGGAAGCCCATCAGCTTGTAGTGAGAAATACCATTTTTCCATAGCATAACGGAACTCGCAGCCAAATAACAAATAGTAAGTTTGGTAATAAAGATTCATACCTAAAGCAGAGTCACTTCGAAGTCTTTGATTGAGTGCATCAACACCGATACCACCATATGGAGTGATCATCCAATGTTGCTTGATACCAAAGCAATATCCAGAAACATATTCTGCATACCATTCAGTATATGTTTGCTCATCATTTGAAAAAAAACCGACAAGACCACCATCTGTTTGACCCATATTGAGAATTGATCTCAATTGGCCATAAAATGATTTAGGCCTTTGATAGGTAATCTTTGCAGTGATACCACCTGTGCTTCCTTGATTATCAAAATCGTCTGCAGCAACTATATCAACCCAAGTATATTGACCACCTAAATCAAAAATCCAGCCTTGTGGGCCGTATACTTGGCCGGGCGGCAGAGCTTGAGCAGGCTTTTTAACGTTGCTTTTTGCAGTTGAACTAGCATCTTTAGCAAAAAGACTCATTGAAAAAAGCATGGTTGCACATATAAGCAACTTTAAATTTTTCATGTTTACAATCCTTTAGAACATGGACTGTTCTATTAACTTAAGCCTGCTAATGCCACAAGAACTGCTCTTGTTATCAACATTTGCTTTTTGGCTCAAATTATTTTTATCGGCCCAATCTAACTTGTTAATAAAAAATGCGTCAATAGTTTTATTTGAACTCTTAAGCTCTTCTTGAGTATTTTATTGCATAACCTTAATAGATTTAAGAGATTGTGTATTTCAATTGGGCTGTTGCTGGTTATTAATTGCAAATCAACTTTCTTTTGATCTTTCAAGTTCAATTTTTTTCTTGATGACTCAAGATAGAATGACTAAACTTTTTCCAGAAAAAAGAGAGTCTCCATGTCATTTTGTATTAAAAAGCTTTTAGTAATTCTATTTTGCTTATGTTCAATTCAAGGTCATGCGAATGCAATTTTGAGTTCTGCAGCACCAACTACTGTATTAAAAGGTTATTAGATGAGTCTTGCTCCATTGGGCACTTTTAATGAAGGTTCTATTAAGATAACTTGGTTGTTTTCATCAAAAAGACCAAGAACAAGAACTTCAGACATGAATTTGCCGATTTGTTTAGGGTAGAAATTGACGACAGCAAGAATTTGTTTTCCGATCAGTTTCTCTTTAGTGTAATGAGCTGTAATTTGAGCAGAAGAGCGCTTGATTCCTAAAGGACCAAAATCTATTTCGAGTTTATAAGCAGGTTTTTTTGCTTCAGAAAAGTCTTGAGCTTGGATAATGGTCCCTGAGCGAATATCTACTTTTAAAAAGTCTGCAAATTGAATTTTTTCAGGTTCCATGGTGCTTTTTAGGTATAGCGGAGTTTATCTTTAATTTTCTTCAACAGCGATAAAAACGTCTACTTTTTTGTGGCTATCTGTAGAAAAAGTAGGTCCATAGACTTCGTAATCGCCTGTGAAGGTGCGCTCAATATGGGATTGCCAAATAGCTGCCCAAGTATCAATTAAGCTTTTTGGGAAACTCCCTTGAGCTTGGTAAACAGCAAATGTTGAAGCGGGGATTACTTTCCCAACCATTCCACGAGGAATATTTTCAAGAGTAGAAACAGTGCAGCCGATCACGCAAGAATAGGGCTGGGTGTGATCTCCATCATAGTCGCAATAAAGAGCGATTACATCTTGAGAGGTTTTATTAGGAATTTGATTAAAAATATCTTGAGAGTAAAATTTTTGCCACAGTTGTGGGATGTCAAAAGGGCCTGCATTCGGGTCGTTAGAGGTGCGGCACTCAATTCCAATGACAAACGTTTGGGGTTTATAAATAGTTGTGAAGTTTTTCATAGTCTCTTCTTGATGATTGTTTGGAATGGCCCACGCAGAGTTTGAAAATCCTAAGAATCCAAAAGTTACAATTAATAAGGATAATAAAAGGTGTTTTTTCATTTTAGCCTTGAGTTCTCTTAATTAAAAATTAAAGCGAGAATAATAACAATTAAGTATAGCCATCGTCTAGAAAAAAGATAATTTTATGTTAGAGTAGCCCATAATGCTGATTTTAAACCTATCCGCTTTTTATATTTAGTTTTGCTTTTCAAGTCATTGTAGCATAGAATAACTAAGCTAAAATTGAAAAATTAATTTTACAGTAACTTCTGAAAAAAGGTGATATTTTATGAGAAGGCTGAAGCTAAAGTTATTATTGTGGTTCACTTTAGCTATACCAACATGGGTTTTTGCCTCTGTGAGTGTTGGAATTGGAAAATCAAATATCACGCCTCAGCTAGGAACCCCTTCTGCTGGATATCCCTCACGCAATGGCGAGGGAATGGAGGGTGTCCATGACTCATTAGAGGCTATTGCCCTTTTTATAGATAATGGGGAAAAGAAAATAGTATTGTGTAGCGTAGACCATCTGGGTTTTACCTATGAAATGGTGCAAACTATTATTAAAAAAGTGCAACAACTGCCCGAGCTTTCTGATTGTGAAATTTATATAGGCTCTTCTCACACCCATTCTGGGGGTGGAGCCTATTTAGACATTCCTTCTTTTGGAGAATATCTTTGTGGCCCCTACAGCGATCAAGTCACCCGTTTTTATATAGATCAAACTGCTAAAGCCATTATTCAAGCTGCTCAAAATCCAACCTTAGCAAAAATTGGAATAGGATATGGGAAAGCTGAGCCGCTTACTCAATATCGAGGGCAGTGGCCAATAAATGCTACCCCTTTAGATGATGTCGCAGTGATTAAGATCACACAATTAGATGGTACTCCAATAGCAGTGTTCTTTAACTATCCCATTCATCCGACGATCATAAAAGCTGAAAATCGCTTATTTTCTGCAGATTTTGTAGGATATGCGCGTAACCATTTGCAAGCGATGATCGGTTCGAATGTTCAGCCCATCTATTTTAATGGAGCTCAAGGGGATATTGTTCCTGCTGCAAGTTATTCAAACAATCAGTTCAAATCTTGTGATAGTTTAGCTAAATCTCTAGCTGAAACAGTTGTCGATATTTGGGATAAAACAGCTGTTGAAGATAATCTCAAAATAGCTACTCAAAGTACAACTTACAAATTGATCCCTCAAGTTACCCCGTATGAGCTTTTATTGCCTATAGAGTCCTACACTAGTGAAATTGGCCTCCTTGTTTTGAATCAGAAAAATGCTTTTATTACTATTCCTGGTGAGCTGAGCTCTCTTTATGATAAGCAACTCAAAGAAGTGGGTGGGCAGCTAGGTTTTACCCATGTTTCTATTTTTGGATTAACTAATGATGCTCATGGCTATATTATTTTACCTGAATCTTGGGAGCATAAGACCTTTGAATCAGCAACTTCTTTTGGTGGAAAAAATTATGGTCAAGAGACAAAAGAAAGGGCCATTTTTCTTTTAAAAGAACAAGCTCCTCATTAAAAAATATTTGGCAATAAATGAGTTAAAATCCTTTAGGATTGACTTAAAGGCTTTTGTCCTTTTAAAATTTTTGCAAAAAACAAAATAGTATTATGATTGGGCCATCAATATCCAGAAATAATCCACAGCAGTTGGTCCAATTTCCTATGTGCTATGGCGCTGAAGGGTGGTCTAAAGGGCAGCCTCGCC
>CAZJSX010000113.1:0-6299 GCA_964548845.1 uncultured bacterium
AGTTGTATGCCGTCGAGTCGGCTCGCACGTCACTCTTTGGACCCTCTACCTATCCCCAAGGCCGTTTATTCCGATAGCCCATTTGTTTGTAAATAAAAAACTTAAATTTTTTAAACTATTAAATATAAGTAATTTATAAAAACAAGCCTGCCCATTGCTCTTCTGAAGCTTTTACCCCTTAGAATTAAAATTATTTTTATATAATTGCTTTATAATGGCTTAACAAATGTTTTTTATAATGATATAAGAATAGTTTTAATTAATAAGGCTACATATGAGCAGTATATATCTCCCTTCCTCCCCCACTACTACTAGATTAACCGACTCAAAAACCCCAACTTACGAAGACCTCCCCGATACCCACAATACCCGCTTAAAAAAGAACCAAAAGGTAACTTTCAGTCCGGATAGTGAAATTCGCACAACTAGCCCCAACTCTATAAATGCAAAACATACCGTTACTATAAAAACTGGAGTTTTTTTTGAAAGATCTCCTCAAGTACGAGAACTACTGAGTCCAGATACTCTTCAAAGTATTGAAAAAGAGCGTAATAAAAGTTTAAGAACAAGACCTGGTGGCCGCATCATTAGCCAAGACGACGCTCTAAGCGTGGTTTACGATAGACGATGGCGAGTCCAAACACAAGCACAAGACTCATCAGCATGTGCCACACTATGGTTTCCATTGCTCATGGTTGGGCTTTGCCTCTTTATGGGCCTTGCAGCTAAGTACGGTGGAACAACATCTGATCAAAGAGAAGGCTAAAAATAAGAAGTCCTATTATTAGGATTCATGCAAAAAAAGATTAAGAAAATTTAAAAAGCCATTAAAATTAAAAAATGATATAATAAACGAAAAATTATAGCGTTTAAGGTAAAAATAATGACTAGTATACAAGCAACAGGCACCACCACAATCACTGCAGCTCAACAAGAGCGTTTTGCCAACATTAAGAAATTCCGCACGGCTCCTGATACTAGGATTGTTACAACTGTGAATCAATCAACAACAGCTACTGCTGCCACTCCTATTGCTAAAGAAAATTCCCTTAAAACAAAGAAAGTCACCAAAGAAAAAACTCAGGGCCTAAGTTTAGGCGCTAAGATTTTTGCTGTAGCGACAACTGCTTTGGTGGGATTAGTTGTTCTTAATAACCCAGCTATCAATCCATCACTTATCACGCAACCCTGTCCTTATACTACAAAGACGCCAAATGCACTGCCCTTAAACTCTATGGCAACCCTTTATGCAGACTGCTATCCTGAACAAAGTTTGTTACTTGGACGCTTGACTGGGGCGCAAATAGATGCCCTGTTAAACCGCGCAGATTATCCAGAAGAATGGCCAGGTGGTTTTATTGATAGAGCTTTTGCCAAACTTCACACTGCAGCTCAAAATGTCACAGGGGCAGTCCCAAGGCTGATTTCTGTTATTGGTAATGCCCTTAGACTTGGTGTGAGTGATGAAGGTGAATACCCTATAGAATTACCTCCTTTAGGTAGCGACTCAACACCCTACAAAGGTTGGGCCCCTTTAAGATTCTTTTTAAATGGACAGTCTGCTTCAAGTAAAGGTGGAATTGATATACATCCAACTACCCAAGCGCAACTTCAAACACTTCCACAGCCAGTAGCCGAGCAATTTGTAAAAGAGTTAACAGCCGCTTGCGATCCAAATCAATCTACTTACAATGAAAAGCTTTGCTATAATCACCAGTGGTCAACCGCTTCAATGGATCACGCGGGCAATGATATAGGTAAATCCGTTTATCGAAGAGGCGGCGAGCCTTTTTTTACTGCTCGTACACAAATTCATTTCTCTGCTGGCGAAAATCAAGAAGGTCAACCCACAATAAGTATGAGCTCTTCTGTTAGAGATAGTGAGCAATATCAAGCTTGTACTAGTGGAATGAACACAGATGCAAAAGACTCTTTAGAGTGTATTAACAGAAATTCTTATCATGAACATGACACATTTAATGTGAATTGTGAAATCAGCACACAAAATCAAACGGTAAGTTGTGTAATACGTAACATACATCACGCTATTGGAAACAACCTTGTCTATAAAGTATTAGAACAGTTGGTCAGCTCTACTTGCTCTATCGTCACTGAAACTTTAACATTAGCAGGAAACGTAATTACTAATGTCACCTATGCTGCAAACCCTCAAAATTCAAAGCCTTATATTTTGGGTCAGTTTACACAAAGGGTCGTTTTTGAACAGCTTAGGAATATGACCGTTCAAGCAGGTGACTTTTTCAAGCAGCTTGTGGGAGCTAAATATCCTCAAATCACTATTTCACCAAAATTACCAAGCAATTTGCCAAAGACTTGTGCAGAACTAGCACAAACTCAAAATTAATTTTTGAATTATCATAACTTTAGTCAAAGTTTGAAGTCATTTTCACTTCAAACTTTGATATACTTTTTTCACAAAATCTAGTAAATTGGATCGCTATTATTATATAAAGCGTACCCATTTATTATGAGCTCTGAAGACTTTGAAACAATCCCTTCAAAATATGATCCTAAAGTTGTTGAAGAGCACTGGCTCCACTTTTGGTTAAAAAATAATTTTTATAACGCCGACAACACTTCCACAAAACCATCCTTTTCAATGGTGATGCCCCCTCCAAATGTCACGGGCATTTTGCATATGGGTCACGTTTTAGGAAATACATTACAAGATATTTTAGCTAGATACAAAAGAATGCAGGGCTATGAAGTTTTATGGCTTCCAGGAACGGATCACGCAGGGATTGCTACACAAACGGTTGTTGAAAGAGATCTTATTAAAAGAACTGGCAAAAGACGTGTAGAGACTGATAGAGCCTCTTTTGAAGCATTATGCTGGCAATGGTCTAAAGATCACCAAACAGGGATCCTCGATCAAATTAAACGTCTGGGCTGCTCTTGTGACTTTTCAAGACTCTCGTTTACCTTAGATCCTAAAATTAACCACTCTGTATTACAACTTTTTAAAAAACTCTATGACGACAAATTGATTTACCAAGGCTACTATTTAGTACATTGGGATCCGGTGACTCAAACAGCATTAGCTGATGATGAAGTTGAATATGAAGAAAAAAAAGATGCTATTTATTTTATCAAGTACCCCTTTGAAGATGGATCTAATTCTATTACGGTAGCAACCACTCGTCCAGAAACACTTTTAGGTGATACTGCTGTTGCTGTTTCTCCAAAAGATAGCAGGTATTCAAACTTAATTGGGCAAAAAGTAAAATTGCCATTAACAGATCGGTTAATCTCTATTATTGCCGATCATCATGTCGATCCAGAATTTGGAACAGGTGCTGTGAAAATTACCCCTGCTCACGATTTCAATGATTATGAAATGGCCAAACGTCACGATCTATCGATGATTAACATCATGACAACTGATGGTAAAATCAACTCTAATGGCGGCGCTTTTGAAGGATTATCAATGGCTGATGCAAGAGTGCAAGTAGTAAAAAAACTTAAAGAGATGGGACTTCTTGTCAAAATAGAATCCCATATTCACAGAGTGGGGACCTCTTATCGCTCTAAAGCAATCATTGAGCCATTTCTTTCTAAACAGTGGTTTATTAGGATGGAGCCTTTTAAGGCAAAGCTTCGCGAAGCTGTAGAGCAAAATCAGGTGAAGTTGATTCCTGATAATTGGAAAAATACTTATTTCCATTGGATTGACAACTTAAGAGATTGGTGTATCAGTCGGCAACTTTGGTGGGGACATCGCATTCCTATTTGGTATCACAAAGAAGATCCAAATAAAATCATCTGCCATATTGAAAAAGGGCTCCCTAAAGAGATCGAACAAAATCCCGATATGTGGCGTCAAGAAGACGATGTTTTAGACACTTGGTTTTCATCGGGGCTGTGGCCTTTTAGCACCCTCGGCTGGCCAGAACAATCTAAAGATCTAAAAAAGTTTTATCCCAATAGCTTACTTGTTACAGGTAATGACATCTTATTTTTTTGGGTCGCCCGAATGATGATGATGGGGCATTACGCTTTAAATCAATTTCCTTTTAGCGAAGTTATTTTAACCGGTTTAATTTATGGTAAATCTTACTGGAGAAAAAATAAAGAGAGCGGAGGAATCACTTACGTCTCTAATCAAGAGAGAATGGAATATGATTTAGGAAAAGCCATTCCAGATGAAGTTCAATCTAAATGGGAAAAAATTTCTAAATCTAAAGGCAATGCTATTGATCCTAGAGAGATGAGTGAGTTATATGGCACATGCGCCATGCGCATGGCATTGGCCTCCACATCATGCCAGCTTCGTCAAATTGATTTAGATCGCAGAAGATTTGAAGATTATAAAAACTTTGCCAATAAAGTTTGGAATGGCGCTCGCTTTGTTTTAACACACCTTTCCTCTTTAAAGTCAGAAGATTTAAAAGTAGGTGTAGACTTTGAAAAACTTTTACTTGCCGATCGCTGGATTTTAGTTCGCCTGACAGAAACAATCACAGCAGTAACAACTGCGCTCGATCAATATCAATTTGATATCGCTGCACAAAAAGCGTACGAGTTTTATTGGAATGAATTTTGTGCTTATTACTTAGAGATCGTAAAACCTTATCTTTTTGACAAGCTCGGCACAAACCAAGACAAAAAAGCAAAAATTAAAGTGCTATTAACTGTTCTTGTCGCATCTATTCGACTGCTTCATCCTATGGCACCTTTTATTACGGAAGAGCTCTTTCAGACGATTAAAAAGCTGCTCCCATCCTTTGAATTAAGCAGCAACCTAGATGTATTTACACATGAAACATTAGCGGCACTTCAATCTAAAAGCTGTATGATTGCCCCATTTCCAAAAGCATTTGACAACGCAGAGCTTTTTGAAAAAACACTTCAAGATTTTAACTTTTTACAACAATTGATTTATACCATTCGCAATATTCGCGGTGAGATGAAACTTTCACTTGGAGTAAAAACAGATATCTACTTTGAAGGATCAGATCTTAAGTCTGTTGAAGCACATCTTGATATTTTAAAAGCACTTGTTCCCATAGACAATCTCTTTTTTAATCAAAAATGCTCATCCCCTTTCTTTTCTTCAGCTACTTTTGAAAACATCTCTCTATCACTTCCAATGCCCAAAGAGCTATTAGAAGTTGAGGTAGAAAGATTATTGAAAGAAGAGCAGAAGAAAATTCAGAGCGTGGAGTCGCTGCAAGAAAAGTTGAATAATCCGAGCTTTATAGAAAGAGCCCCTCTTGCACTTGTAGAGAAACAAAAGTCTCTACTAATGACAACTGGTGAGGAGCTCCAAGCAATCCGAGAAAAAATTAAAGCGTTAAGATCTCTTTAAAACAAGTCTTTCTTGTTTTTCTTGTTCTAAAACTTGTAAGAAGCTTACCGTCTCTTTTTTAACAACTAGTGATAAAGCAAGCAACCCTAGTAGATTCGGAAATGCCATTAACGCATTGGTAATATCTGAGAAATTCCAGACCATATCTAAGCTAACAACGGCTCCAAAGATCACTACAATGGTATAAAAAAGTCTGAAAAAAGAAACCGACTTTTTACCAAAGAGATACTCAAAGCATTTCTCTCCATAGTATGCCCAACCTAATATAGTGGTATAACCAAATAAGATAATGGCAACAGTAACAACCCAACCACTACCAGGCAAACTTTTATTAAAGCTATGGATCACCATAGTAGAACCATTTAAAGCCTGACCACTAGTCGAAAATGCACCTAAGACGTCTGTCACAGAAAGCACTAAACCGGTAATTGTGCAGACAAAAAATGTAGCGATAAAAGCACCACTCATTGAAATCATGGCTTGTCTACCTGGACGATCTGTTTTAGCTGCAGCAGAGGCAATAGGTGAACTTCCAAGTCCCGCTTCATTAGAGTTAATACCTCTAACAACACCCATTCTTAAAGCAAGCATCACTGATGATCCTAAGAATCCACCAAAAGCTGCCTGTTTAGTAAATGCGGCAATAAAGATATTCACAATTCCTTGAGGAAGCATTTTATAGTTCACCCCAATGATTAACAATCCACCAATCATATAAAGAGCAGCCATAAATGGAACAAGGTACTCACTCACCCAAGCAATACTTTTAATTCCCTTGAGCAAAACCACACCTGTAAAAAGAGCAAGTGCAACACCGACCCAAATTCTACTGTCGGGAAAATAATTTAACACAGCATCAGCGACCGAATTAGATTGAATCATATTTCCAGTAACAAAAGATCCAAAAACACCAGCCACCGCAAATAGTATGGCAAGTCCCTTCCACTGTAGTCCTCTTTCCAAATAATAC
>CAZJSX010000114.1:0-6284 GCA_964548845.1 uncultured bacterium
TAAAAAGCTGCTAGAAGACAAAGGGGATCGCATTTCTAACCCATTTATTATTTCTGAAAGCATTCAAGACTAAGTGTTTGATGTATATCTCTTACTAGCAGTAACATATAGTTACACAAAATGCTGGGTTTGCAAAAAATAGCCGTTTTGTCATTCTCACGTTTAATAGAGGATTTTTGGCATGGGTTGGAGTTTTCATAAAGAGCGCGATAAACGATACCAAATAGTCTTAGATCAGCTTTTTAGAACCTTTAGCCAGCAAGAGGGTTTTAATCTAGTTAGTCAGATCCAAAAGCAAGAATTGCTATCTAAAACAGAGAAGAAGCTTTTGAAAAATCTCTCTATCATTGAAGAGATCCTTATTCAAAATGGGAAAAATAATAAAAAGCGCCATAACCGATTTCTAAAGACACTAAGGCAATTGCTAGTCATTTTAGAAGTAAAAGAGGAATCTGGGCTTTATGATAAGCAAATTGAAAAATTATGCTTAGAGCTTTGCAAAACCAAATTCTATCGCATCCATCTTTTTCAATTTGGTCATAATCTATTATCTGTATTATTTGCGACTCTATCCTCTCAGGCTAAATTTAAAACCCCAAATTATATCCATCACTTCTCTCGCTATTCTTTACTTGATGAGTCTCGATTTATTGTAACCTCGTCTCCGCTCTTTCATTTAGAGAGAGATTTGCGTAAATTTAATGAGACGATAACTAAAGTTGTTTTTGACCCTCATCGTTATAATCACCCCTCGCTTTTATATCATCTCACTCTATTTAGAAATGGAGAAATTCATCGGATAAAAATGGTGAGAATGGGTTGTCCTACTAAAGAATCTTGGTTTCAGTCTCCACAAATCATTGAAGAGTTCAAGGGGTTGCTCAAAGCGCTTAAATTTGAAAATAAAAATCATCTCTATGTCAACAAGCAAAGAACTTGGTCAAAAGAAGGTTTGAGAAGCTCAGCAATTAAAGATTTGCAAAAAACCAATGATCATTTTTTTTGTCTTTGTCTTCCTTCAGATGGAGCTTTTTATTATCAGCAGAACGTCTATGATGTTGTAGAAAAAGCCACACATTTCAAAGATATTTTTTTCAATATGCTCATAGGTAAAAGAGCTAAAGGATATTACCACATCCCAGTGGTATGGCTAAAAGACTTTATGTTTGTCGAAAAAATTAGAGAGACTTTGAATCAAGTTCATCATCTTTATTTTAATGCTAAAGAGGATTTGTCGAGCCTAGAAAAACGTTTCTTTATTGAACATTGCTACACTCACTTGATTATTCTTTGTTTGAAGTATTTTGAAATTCATTCAGTGAATATCACGTGTCGCGATGGGATAGATAGGGCAGGGTGCGAGCAAGCTAAACTGCTCTATTATTTTCATATTTCACTTGGGATAGAAAATGAAATTGAATCAAAAAAAGAAAGGCAATTTTTAGTTCATATTCCACCCTATCTTGCAAAAAACAGGCCGATTGTAAAAAAACGGCGCGAACTACTTCATCAAATTTTAAATCATTACACTCCTGAAGTTCGCAAAGCAATTCGAGAGGCTCATTTGAATAAGCCTCTGTTATACTACAAGCCCCATTTTGTGAAAGGGCAGTCTACATCTAAGGATTAAGTTCAGTGATACTTTCTTTTGAATTTTGATCTGTAGTTTTTGCTATTGCTTCATCGATGGGCTCTTCATTCCACTCTGAAATAGTAGTTGGAGTGGCTTGACTATTTAAGTTTGTAGATTCGTAGGACTCATTGCCTTTATCGCTATTTAAAGACTGAGAAGGTTTTTGATCTTGGGGCTCTTTTTGATCGAAATATCCATTCCCATACCAGCGATTAATTAATGATTTTTTATCCTCTAAAACAGAGGTGCTCTTACATTTTTTATGCCCTCGGCAAGAGCAAAGACACACCATTAAACACACAATAATTAAAAACTGTTTCATTTTATTTCCTTAAATTGCCTTTGAATATGTTTGTTACGTTTGTTCTTTTGGAACAGCTGCTGCTAGCTTTAGAGCTAGGTTTTGAATATAGCTAATAATTTTACTCTCTCGATATTTTAAAGTAGTGTAAAAAAGTTTAGAAAAAAGTCCTATACAAAGACCAGCGATTGCTGGGGTCAATTTTGGCAGTAATGATTCAAGAGGGAATGCTAGACCTTTGTTGTAGTAGAAAAAGCAAAGAATAGACCCTAAAATACCGATTAAACAACTTAGTGTTGCAAAGCGATTTAGTAAATTGGCTTTTTCCCAAAAATTTGGACTAATTCGTCTGTTTTCAGCTTGCAGAGCTTTTTCTAAAATTTCAGAAGGGTATTTTCCAACTGCGATGCCGCAAGTTAGGAGACGCGCTGTAAACAAAGGAAGTTTCTGACAAAGCTCAAGTGCCTTTTCAACGTTGTGAGTGGATAGATTTAAAGCAATATCATCAATTTGTGGTTTGGGCAAAGATGCTTGCTGATTGAGTTTTGAAAAGCAATAAACGCCAAGACTCAAGGAAAAGAGCAGTAAAAGTAAGAGAGATATATAAATAATAGGAATCTCTTGAAAAATGGAAGCGCGCTCAATGAGCGAGCTTTTTAATATGGTTATGGGAGTTGAGCTTGCAAATAAAGTGGGGCTTGAAATGCAGGTCAAAGTCATTTTTTTCATAAAAGAACCAGTACATAAGAAATTTCCAAAATACTTTTCTTCAATGAATAAAGCAAGAGTTTACTCGGAAGTTTTTATATATATATCCAAGTCTTGGTCGGATCTGCTAGGAGATGAGCTTTTATTCTTTTTAAACTCGCGCAGGGTCTTGTCTTGTTCGTTAATGATTTTTTGGAGGTTCTCTATTCGTTGTAGGTGGTCAATATTTTTTTCTTTAAGTTCGCTAATATAAGCTCTTTCTTTAAGAAATGGAAATTCAAGAGATCTCTTTAAAGGCTTTAGATTTAAAGTAATGTCTTCTTCTTTAACGAGGTGAGAGCTTGTGTGGGGATAAAGACTAAACTTTGAAATTTTTAAATAATAGTTAAAGAGTTCAAAGCAAAGGAGGCATAAAATAGCTGCCATCCCAATTTTTATTGCCCAAGTGGGGAAGTGAAGCTCTTTTCTTAAACTTTTGTCAGTTCCTTGCAGATCTTCAGAGGACAAAGAGGGGGGATGGGTTAATTGAGCTTTGTTTTCAAAGCTAATGACACCAAAACACTGATAGTGCTCTTTTTCTTTTGATTTGGATAAAAGTTTTGTCAGATGAATTTTTTTGGTTTCTAAATCAGGCAGATAGCCAATAGGTTTATCTTCTTCAATTTGGTGGTAGCTGCCATATGTTGCGATTAATAAAGTGTCAGTGGGTTCAATTTCATAGCGGATGACAGTCGCTTTTGGAGCAATGGCGCCAATGGAGTTTGTAATATAGTTAAATCGTTTTTTTAAAGTGAGATTCCCAGGCAGACGGGGGATCTCTGGATCATAGTAGACGAGTTTGAAGCTATCTTCAATTTTATAGATTTTAATATCTCCGACACTTGTGATGAAGATATTTTTATTCAGTTCATTAGCAGAGCCGTTGGGTAGCTGTAAGATAATGACTAGGGCCAGCTTAAGCTGCCCTTCAAAAGCATAGTAATTTTTTAAATAGTAGCTCTGAGCGTGATCGATAGCCTTTTTTAAAGTGGTTTCATTCAGATGATGGACATGTTGCTGAATATATTCACGCAAGACTTTTTCAAAGCTCTTAGCAACCTTGACACTCTCCTCAGGGCGAGGGAGGTAGACAGCGTCGCACAAAATATAAACTAAAGGGCTGGTGCAGGGTTCGAAATAAGTTTCGCTCATGCCGAAGCTATCTAAGCTCATCTGAAGGATTTTGGGATAGAACAACGACACTTAAAACCCTTATTTGAAGTATCCGTATGAAAAATTTCGGTTAGTGATTATAATGTTTCTCTCAATATTTAGAAATTAATTTATGAGACCTAAAAATTTAAAAGTTCCCTTTTCTTGGGAAAACCGAGCAATTTACTTTGATCAGCATGAAAAAATTTTTTATGTTCCTCCGCGTTGCGATCAGACGCTCAATCCTTTAAAGCTAGAAGAAATCATTCCGCCGCATGTCCCTATTCATTTAGAGTATTGTAGTGGTAATGGAGAGTGGATTTGCCAAAAAGCTTTAGAACAGCCAGAAATTTTCTGGATAGGGGTAGAAAAAAGATTGGCCAGAGTCAAAAAAATTTGGTCCAAGATGAAAAACTTGAATTTGAACAATCTTTTAATTATCTGTGGTGAGGCTTATGAGGTGACTGCTCGTTATTTAGCAGATGATAAGATTAAAGAAGCTTACATTAATTTCCCTGATCCATGGCCTAAGAACAGGCATGCCAAATTTAGATTAGTAGAGCCCACATTTGTTAAAGAGCTTATACGGGTTTTAGGCGATGATGGCCGAATTTGTTTTGTGACAGATGATCCAACCTACTCGATGCAATCAATAGAGGTTTTCTTAAGTCAAAATGAGCTTGTCTCTGAAATAGGGTCTCCTTATTATTCCACTTTAAATGAAGATTATGGAAATTCTTATTTTAAAACATTGTGGGAAGAAAAAAAACGATCTTTTTATTTCTCTAAATTTCTCAAAACATGTAAATATACAAAAGACCCTTAGTAGCTAACGCAAGAAAAAATCATGGATATGGAATTAGATCAGTCCGAAGAAAAAATCAAATCGATCCCCACTATTTATATAGGAGCTCTCGACTCTAAATCTTTAGAAGGTTTTAGCGCCGTGACGATTCCTTTGGATGCAACTTTAGACTCAGATCTTAATTGGGAAGAAGAGAAAAAACAAGCAGAGCTTTTATGCTCCGATTATCAAATTTTGTGGGATATTCAACTTGGATTATTTGAAAAGTTACCTTTGCCTTTATCGGATACCTCTCAATTTCGCTCGCTTAACTTGGCTCTAGATCAATTTTTTGACTTTATCTTAGCTTCCTTTAAAGAATCTACATTAGGGGCTATTCTCTACAAAGGTTCTATCGACCTTAGTCACCATTGGCCATGGGGAGTCGATCAAGTCCTAAATTTTAGAGGTTGGCTATCAGAACAATTTATCAATCAACAAGCGTTTGTGAATCAAATAGGAATTGCTTGTAGTGATTTTTTCTCTATAGAGCCCGAAAAACTTTATGAGTCGCCTGCGGGGGAAAATTTACTCCGCTTTTACTGCATGAGAGCAGCTCTTGATTATTTTGCAGCTTTAAGTAGCCGCTTTGAATCAGACTTACTCCCATATGTCCTTTTTGACGGAGGAAAAATCAATTCACCGACACATCTTTTTCAGTTGATTGATTTTGATGATTTTGAATTCATACAATTAGCAATCAAGCATGCCCCTTTTTATTTAGATCACGCTCTAGGCTGGGAAAGTACCCCATATGCCAATGGTTTTATCGGTCAGCAGCCTAAAACCTATCACTACTCTGATTTGAGTGAAAAAATAGGAATTGTCATCCAAGCAGCGCCAATTTATGATTCAAAAGTTTTAGAACATTATGACTTAATTATTGAGAAAACTAAACAACTGCAGCCGCTAAAATTAATTTCAGAGCGCAACTTAACTTTAAATTGGCAGGGGCTTGAGTATCTGATTGTTTTAGATGTGGCACCAGACACACTGCGCCAACTTGAAGGTTTTATTGCAGCTGGGGGCGTCGTCATTAAGGAAGGCTCATCGCTGCATTTAAGTAAAGAAGTGCCGTACTCCACATTTTTAAAAACATTGAGGGATTCATGACAAACTTTAACTTGCTTGAGGCAGTTGAAAAACTTAAAAAGCTGGCTCAAAAACCTACTGATCTTACAGATCCAGATGTTTTTAATGTGAAAAGAGTTGAAAAGATGTCTGTGCAAAATGACCATTTTAAACTCCTTTTTGCAACTGAAAGGGTCAATGAGGATGTTTTAAACGCCCTAGTTGAACTTGCTACTCAAGCGAATGTTCAATCGAAAATGAAAGCGATGCAAAACGGGGAAAAACTCAATTTTATCGAAGGTTTTGAATCAGAAAATCGAGCTGTATTGCACACGGCCATGAGAGACTTTTTCGACTACCCACACAGTGCAACAGAAGCCTTTGAAGCAACTCAATTAGCAAAAATTGAAAATGAAAAACTTAAAAAGTTCATTCAAGAAAATGAGCAAAGCAATCGCTTTACAGATCTTATCGTTATAGGTATCGGTGGCTCTGAGCTGGGGGCAAAAGCATTAGCTGTTGGGCTTGAAAAGTAT
>CAZJSX010000115.1:0-6206 GCA_964548845.1 uncultured bacterium
ATCTTCTCCAAAGCGATTTTCAAAACAATCGATCAAAGAGGACAATGCCTCTTTTGCATCGCTGCCCTCAATTTCAACTTCAATTCTTGCGTTCTTTTTAGCTTCCAATAAGAGCAAACTTAAAACTTGTTTGGCATCAACAGTTTTTTTGTTGTAGGTGAAGATTACTTTTGAAGAAAATTCTCTCATAATAGTTGCTATTTTAGATGCCGGACGTGCATGCAAGCCTAAGTCATTTAATAGCGTCACTGTGTGAGATAATTTCATAACGAAGAGCTCTCTCGGTGACTTTGATTAGCTAAGATTTTTTGGTTGAGTCTGGTTTTAAAATCTTGAGCTGAATGATATCCCATATTTTTTAGTCTATGATTTAGAGCAATTGTTTCAATTAATAGCACCACATCTCTCCCCGGCTTTACGGGTAAAATAGAATAAGGGATTTCAATGCCTAAGATTTCAATTTTTGTCTCTTCTAAACCTAATCGATCGTAGAAATGAGTGTCATTCCAAACTTCTAATTTCACAATAATGTCGATCTTCTTTTTATCTCTAACACAAAAGGCTCCGTAGATATTAGCGACATTGATAATGCCAATGCCTCTAATCTCCATATGATGACGTGTCAGCTCAACACCATGACCTTCTAAATACGACTCTTTTCTTTTTTTAATTCTAACAACATCATCTGAAATTAAACGGTGACCTTTTTCGATTAAACCAAGAGCAGTTTCACTTTTACCAATCGAAGAATCCCCTTCAATTAACACTCCAACATCATAAACCTCAATAAAAGTCCCATGCCTTGATGCAATTGGAGAAAACTCTTCATATAAAACCATTGAGATTTTATTTACTGATGCTGTTGTTTTTAAAGGAACTTTTAAAACTGGTATTTCTAACAGCTGGCATAAATCGATCAACTCTTGCATATCCCAAACATTTTTAGTCAAAATAATAGCAGGAGTTTTAGGTGTTAATACAACTTTTAATCTTTCTTGACGCAGTGGATAAGGGAGAGTTTTTAAATAGTCAATTTCAAGCTTTCCAAAAACTAAAAGTCTAGAGGGATCATAGTGACTTGTAAAGCCAGTTAAAAACATCCCTGCTCTTTGTACTTCTGGAGTTTCAATCGGTCTTTTTAAACTTTGAGACGTGGCTATAATTTCAAGATGGAGAGCTTCACGATATCTTTGATAAAAATCTTCAATCAATAACATAACAATATGATGCAGAGCAAAACCACCGATAAATTACTTTATTTTTTATAAAGAATCAACTGCTAATATAACTTTATGTTCTCTAATTTTTAGATAACCAAATAGGTATATTTAAATAATATCTTTAATAAGCACTTTCTCATTTTTATAGCAAAAAAATGAGTAGGATATAACAAAGAGGAATAAGTATAGAATCAAACACGATTTAGGGAAATAAGGAATGCGCAAAGCATAATCTAAATTCGTAGGAATCCAAAAAATTCCTTTCATTATAACTTCCATAAAGTAACTATCCACATACAAACAGTAACCCCCTAAAATAGGACTTATCAAGTTGATCAAAAGTCCTGCCATAAAGCCTAGTAGTAATAGTCCAATTAAAAATGGAATTATTAAATTATAAATAAAGCCCATCCAATAAAACTTATGAAAGTGATAAAGAGTAATAGGCAGTGCTGCTAAATGAACCACAATTCCTAAAGCAATTGCCTTAATGACGATCCCCTCAAAATAAGCATTTTGAGATAAAACTTTTTTGAGCCAATTTTCACAGGGTTTATAATAAGCTAAGATGGCAAAAGTCACTCCAAAGCTAAATTGAAAACCCAAATGGGTCAGCATGAAGGGATTCATCACTAAAATAATCAACATAGAGGTTAATAAAATATTAATTGCTGACGAAAGTCTATAAAAATAAGTACTCAAAATATAGACCATTGCAACAATCCATGCCCTTTCAAGTGAGGGGCCATAGCCCACAAAAAGATAGAAAGCAGTCAATGTGCAAGCAAGCGCCAGTAATCTTATTTTTAAAGGAAAAATCCTTAAGATCATATTTAAAAACAAAGTCAGCAAAGCAAAGTGAAATCCCGAAATAGTCAATAGATGATTTAAGCCAAATCTTGCAAAAGTAAAAGAGAGAAACAAATCTTGAAAATCAGCTGTAGCCATTCCAAGTAGCACCATTCTTCCATTTTTAAAGGGGGATTTTTTGCTAAAAAGGACCTCTAGTTTTTGCTTCAGCTCATAACGCCACTGAACCAAACTATAGCTTTTAGCAATCGGGGTAAATATCGCCCCATTTTTAACTTTGAGTGAGAAACCGTAAAAAGACCCTGGTTTTAGCTCTCCCTCTACCCAATAGTCTTTATCACCCTTTACTGACTTCATTTTCGAGGGTAAATAGAGGGTGAATGGAAGCCTTCTTAGTACCCGCCCATTTTGCCCTCGATACTCTTTGATGACCCCCTTATAAACCCAGTTTTGCCCAAACATTCCACTAGATTGGCTCATGGTCTGAATGTGTATTTTAGCCCTCCCGGGCAAAGGCTTGTCTAAATGAGGGTCTTTATGGATCAGATTAAAAGCTCCCCAGCCCAAAAGCACTAAAGTAAAGAAAAAGGTAATAGCTCTTCTATCTCCTAATAACACAGCTATAAAGGGGACTAACAACACCCCCTCTAAGTGATTTAAATATAAAGAAATAGAGATAATAATCGCAAGAAGGGGCACAAGTGAAGGGCACCTCAACCTAAAGGACTTAAAGCTCTCTTTAACAATAGGATAGGCTTTAAAAAAGCTTGACATTTCACCATTTTAATGCTATAATTAAGTTGAGAACTTTACGCTTTGAGCAGGTAAAATGTCATCTTCAGTTTTTAATTCTTTTCTTTCTTCATTTACGCCAAGGTTTCTCACATCTACTTGTGAAGTAACAAAAGATGGGCTGTCTAATTTTGGCAATACTTGCTGGTTTAATTCACTGATTCAAACTGTTTTTCGATCTGAAGGACCTTTTAAAGAGGCCTTATTATTTAGAGCTCAGAACTCAGATAACCCAAATGCCTATCCCGATCAATTTTCAAGTAGAGCCATTCAACTTTTAGCTATCTTAGAGCAAGATAATCGCCTTCAGCGCAATAGAGATGATCTTAAAACGTTTATTACTGAATTTAAAAATCAAAAATTTAAAAACTCTCACTTTGGAAAACAAGAAGATGCAACTGAAGCTCTAAGCGCTCTGTTTGACTATTTGAATCTTGATCTTTCATTTAATAGTGTCGTTCCAAGAAGTCGTGTTAGTGTTTCAGAAATCGGCCATCATAGCATTAATAAAGAGCATTTGAATTGTAATATTGTCCTTCCCAATTTAAATGGCAGCTCGATTCAACAAACTCTAGATCTTTATCTTAACAACCCCGAATCTATTGCTAATACTAACGGAAACGGTTTAAAGGTTAGGGGTAAAAGCTATCCTTTTACAAAAACACATTATCTATCCTCAGATAAAACAGATTTTAAAGAACTGATTATTACGTTACCTCGCTTTTCACAAGACATCTATGGGAATAGAAAGAAAAATAAGAATCCGATTGAAGTTGATGATATCATTACTTTTAACCTTTGTAGTGATGACTTGACTCCACAAAAAAAAGTCACCATGCGCCTTAAAAGTTTATCGATGCATATGGGTGAATTAGGCGGCGGTCACTACACTGCTTATGTTCGAAATTCTGATGGTTCTTTTGATTATTATAACGATAGTACTAAATCTAAACACAGTTTTAGCCAAGCCAAAGATATGATGCAAAGATATGGCTATTTTGCTACCTATGAGGTCGTTGAGATAAAAGATATTCATCAGGGCAATCAATTCAATTCTTTGGCAACAGCTCATAATTTTACAGCACAAACAATTAGCTTAGAGAACACAGAAGCTAAAGAAGTTTTTGTTGACGCTGTAGAAGAGCAACCTGATGTATTCTTTGATGCTGTAGAAACACAACCCAATGATAATGTTGATAATGTATTAGAAAAGCGCAGTGTCACAGTTATATCTTCACGAATTAGCACAAAAATAGCATCGGTATGGTCTAAATTCATAGGGGTTTTTAAATCGAATAGCTCTACTTCTAAATCGTCAAAATCACGAGTTTGGTCCAATTGGTTTAGATCAAAAAGCTTCAGCTCTCTTGCAGCCTCAAAAACTAGCCCAGCTATAGTCATTAAAACTCAATCGGTATGGTCCAGAATTCTAGCTTGGTTGAATCCGTGGCACTCTAAAAGTGAATAATAAATTTTAATTTGTCTATTCTGCTCTAAAAAACTTCTTATTTTTTTTATTTCATTTCATGTACAATGCTTCGAATTGACTTTAAGTCCAAAATCGATTAAAAATTTTGGTGTTTTGATGGCGATCATAGCTCAGTTGGTTAGAGCGCTGGATTGTGGTTCCAGAGGTCGCGGGTTCGAATCCCGTTGATCGCCCACCTTTTTATTTCCCTATCTATTTCATTTCACAAATTTAAGATTTTACTTGGCTTTTGATCTCTCTTAAGATTTAATTGAAAAGTAATTATTTTTGTTTTATTGAATGAAGAAAGATCTTTCAACCATCTAAAACCTAAGCACTAGACTATGGCTAAAAATGAACTCCCTCTTAAAGAGTCTAAACCTTTAGGATCCAATCACCCTGAAGTAATGGGTGTTGCCTTAATCATAACCAGTTTACTTATCTACTTAAGTCTTTTTAGCTTTAGAGAATCAATCCCCTCAACTAATTGGCTTGGCCAAGTAGGTTACTATTCAGCTTGGACTTTGCTTTATGCTTTTGGTCTTTTATGCTATCCATTGAATTTAATTCTAATATGGGTGGGCTGGAGTAAGCTGACTCATAAAGAAATTGAGCATAAAACGACAAAAGCAGTCCATTTTTGGATTATGTCTTTCTCTATCTGCATGTTGATCTCAGTTTTTGCTGAGACACACCCCTCTTTTGCAGCTTTATTCAATCGTTTTGTCTATTCAGAAAAAGTTAATCTTTTAACCCCTTTAAGCTACAAAACTGTCCGCTATTATTTAGGGGGGTTCCCAGCTTATTATCTCTATACCGATTTGCCAAACTTTAATCTTTTACACCTTTTGAGCAATATTGGGGTCACCTTAGTCTTCATGACCACTTTATTAACCTCATTCTTACTGCTCACTCAATATAAAATTAGCTCGCTAATTGCCTATTTACAAGTTAAGTTTCAACCTACAGAGTCTTCTCAATCCCAATCAGCTCCTAAAAAAGCCCTTCTTTCTACTTTATTATTAAAAGGAATGAAGAAAATTAAGAGTTTATTGCCGACAACTAAAATTGAAAGTGAAATCACAAGCATCAAGCAACCACCAGATCATTTCTCCCCTTTTGAAATGAGAAAAGAACCCTTAACTACAAGATATGAACCTAAAGTACATACCTCTTTTGAAACTCCATCAGCTTCAATCTACGCTCCAGAACAACCAAACTTAGCACCCTCTATTTCTAACTATGATTATGCACCACAAGTAGCTCAAAAGCTGGCCTCTAAAAGAGAGCGAGCCATTGAGCAGCAGCGCGTTTATAATGGGGACTTTAAAAATTATAAACTTCCATCTCCCAATCTTTTAACTCAACCTAAGCGCCTACATCAACCTACCCTTAAAAATGACTTAAGAAAGCAAGCGGAGCTTTTAGAGGAAACTCTACTTAGTTTTGGAATTGAAGCTAAAGTTGGTGAAATACATTGTGGACCAACAATTGTCTCTTTTGAAGTCCATCCGGCTACAGGAGTTAAAGTTCAAAAAATTAAAGCTCTTGAAAATGATATTGCTCTGAATTTGCAAGCTAAATCTATTCGTATTATTGCCCCGATCCCAGGCAAGGCCGTTGTTGGAATTGAGATCCCTGCAGCAGAGGCGCAAGAAGTTAGTTTTAAAGAGAGTTTAGAGGATTATTTAAAATCACAGCGCAAATTTAATATCCCTGTCTTACTTGGACAAACTGTCAACGGTGAGCAAGTGATGACAGATTTAGTTCGCATGCCGCATTGTATTATCGCAGGAGCAACAGGAACTGGTAAATCAGTTTGTATTAACTCCATCGTGATGTCTATGCTCATGAACTGTAAACCTGATGAAGTGAAACTTTTATTAGTCGACCCTAAAAAAGTGGAACTTAGCCCC
>CAZJSX010000116.1:0-6192 GCA_964548845.1 uncultured bacterium
GTACACGCATCGGGGCCCGATTTCGAATCACAGGATCGTCGGCATCGAAGGCGATCATGTCCAGTTCGAATATCGTGACTCGGCAAACGGGAATCAGACCGCCACGATGCGATTACGCGGCGTCGAGTTTCTTCGTCGGCTCGTCCTTCATGTGTTGCCGAAAGGCTTCACGCTAGTACGGTATTTTGGCTTTCTGGCCAACCAGCAGCGCAAGAAGAAGTTAGCCCAGTGCCGGAGGCTTGTGGCCGAGCTCGCGTTGCCGCCGGCGTCCTCCGTCGCGACCGCCTGCACGGTGGGGCGATCAAAGGAATGCATAATGTTGCAGAGCAAAATTTATTGCCAAATGTCTATAAAAAAGTAAATTCTAAAGGGATGCCACACATTTTGATTTTATGTCAGGCTTCATTAGTTACTGTTTTGACGTTGTTATTTTTAATTATGCCTAATACCAATAGTGCGTTTTGGATTTTAGGAGCTTTGACGACACAGCTTTATTTAGTCATGTATATGCTTCTCTTTATCGCAGCCATTTACCTCAAATTTAAAAGACCTGATCATAAAAGAGTTTTTGCAGTATTTGGAGGGAAAGTAGGTTTGACAGTGGTTGCAGGAGTTGGGTTTGTCACCTGTTTTTTAATTTTTTTCTTAAATTTTATCCCACCAGATTTAATAGATGTGGGAGATCTTTTTTTCTATGAATCTTTATTGGTTACTGGACTAACTGTGTTTTCAATTATCCCTTTTGTTTATATCCAACAAAGAGAGAAAAGAGGGTTACTTAAAGCTGCATAGCTTTAAAGCTTACAATAAAGATTGATAAACTTTTTCATCGACTTTAGCAAATCGGATGCCAATATATTCTAAAGAAAGAGGGGCAAGAGCTTGCGCTACTTGTTCCACGTAGTTGATCTGATCATCTAAAAAAACAACTCGATTAAATTTTTCTTTGGTTTGCTTAATTAATTGAATTAAAGCATCCCCTTTATTATTTTTTGCTCCAACAAATAATACCCCTTTTTCAAAGTGAATGGGGTGGGGTAGATCAAATTGCATGGTCTGTTCCATAGGTGAAAAAGAGATGTTGATTTGCTCTAACCCTGCGAGTGTCAACGGAGCAACTTGTGGAGATCTTCCTGTTAAGCCAATTACTTTTGCTACATTAGAATGGAAAGTTTCAAAACATTTTGGAGTATACTCTTCAATCAAAGCCAATTGAACATGCTTTTGTGCTTCATCCCATCTGGGCATAATATGATCGAGAGCTTCTTCAATACTCATCCCATCTTGAACAGCTTTTTGAATCATTTTTTTACCCCATTGGTAGGAGCCAAAATGAGTGGAGCTTTCTACTAACGTATTGTCTAAATCTAAAACTAAAAGAGTTGTTGGGGTTAAAAATTCTAAAGTATCATTTAAAGAGTTTTTTTCAAAAATGGGCATAATTAATCTTGATGTTTTAAGCTTCTTGCAACGTTATTGGGTAAGACTGAATGCAAATATTTTAACTGAATTTGTCCTATTTGGGTAGCATAATCAGCTCTGCTTAAGTTGTTAATCGGAAAGTATATTCCTAAAAAAGGAATTTCTCTTTCTTCAAAATAAAGTTGAGTTTGAACAAGATTCATTAAATTATAATCGACAAAAACAACGCGGGCGGGATTTAAAAAACTGCTCTTAAAAAGAGCATCTAAAATCTCAAATCGATTGTCAAAAGAGGCAAAAAAAAGTCCATTTGGCATATTAGTTGTTAAAACACTTTCTTCAACAATGGGTGTAAAAGGGTCAAAGAGAAGATCATTTTGTTGCAAAAGTTTTAAGGTCAATGATTGGCTTGAAAAGGGCCGAGCGGTGAAACCAAAAATTGAGATTTGATCATTTTGAAGTTCTTTAAAGTAATGAGAAAGATGCTGTTCTTTCAATTGAAAGTGAGCCTTTTGGAGAATTTTTGACCATAAAGTATTTAACTTAGTTGTCGCTTGATTTAAAGAAAGTCCTTCATAAAGTGAATTTTGCTTTAAATGATTTAAAAATGAGATGCTGGCAATCGTTTCAGTTGAAGTTACTAACACTTCGTCTATTTCTGTAAATATGACATCTAGCGGGCAGAGAAACGGTTTTATATCTGAAAATTTATGACATTCGATGATTTCAGCATGAAGACAAACAAAACAGTTAAGCAGCGTAATTAAGAACAAAAACTTTTTCATGGCATAGTCTCGCTTAATAAAATGAGTTCTGCATTTTGATCAGAGATCACAGAATTCAAATATTCCTCTTGAATTAATGCAATTTGTGAATCAAAGGACTCGGTTTTAGTTTGATAATATAAACCAGTAAAAGTAAGTGGGTGGTCTAAAAATTGAGCGTGGAGTTGATCAAGCTCATTTTGATTGGTGCTTATATAAATCACTTGTTCAAAGTAGCTTTGATACTGATAAAGCCAGTGAGCTAAAAATTCACTGGGGTTTTCAAAAGGGAGAAATAAAATATGATGGCACAAAGAGGCAGAACGACCAATAAAGTCATTGTTTTGTGTAAAGGGGTTGGATAAGTCTAAGTTGACAGATTTAAGCTGTAAATTAAAAATGCCAGACATCACTTTATTTTTAGTTGAGCAAGCTAGTGTCAGAGCCTGTTTTTGATGAATTGCATTCAAAACAGCGGGGGTATTTTCTTCTATTAGTTTAACATCAATAAATTGTTGCCATAAGTTATAACGTGAAGAAATACGCTCAAGAGCTTCATTTTTAGAAAATCCGTTTTCAATTTCAATTTGAACTGCCTCATTAAACGCTTCCTCTCTACCTAGCATTTGTTCAGAACAAATCAGTGATTGATGAAGATCAAAAATGACGATTGATTTGGAGTTTACTAAAGGGAGGACTTGATGCAAGTTTTCTATCACCTGAACATGAGCGGCACCATAAAAAGCAATAGTGATAAAAACAAGAAATAACTTTTTATTGAGCCTACGCATTATACCTTATTAGATTTCGGTTGAAATGGACTCATAAAATTTTTTAGGTGGGTGAAATTCATGGTATTCAATGGGGATCTTGAGCTCTCTTGCAGTTGCAATTTCAGCTTGAAGACCGATAGATTGTTCCCATCCCTTTAATTTTAAAACAAACAGTTTATCGCAGCGAGCCAGTAGTACTTTGTTAAATCGTTCCCAGTAGTTCCAGCCGATCGGCAATCCATGTTTTAGAATTCCGTAATTGTGAACTAAGGGACAAAAAACAACTACCCCTTGTCTCATCTGATCTGCACAAAAGCAAGCTGCAGACTCTATTCGCTCTTTTCGAATTTTAGGATCGTCTTGCTGAAACGCGCACGCTACATACACAAGTTTAGTGTTGTTAAGTTCCATAGAGAACCTAATTTGTGAATTTGCTTTATAATTATCGAAACTTTATTGAATGAAGTCAATCTAAAAGGATCCGTATTGTGTATTATTAAAAATGGGGAATAGAGAGAATTTTAGTTGGTGTTAAAGCTGTTAATTGGCTGTTTTTTTGAAGATATAACCACCATATTCACTTAAGCTTTCTGATTGAAATTGTAAGGGGGGCAATATTTCAACATGTGTCAGATCATCTAAATTTTGGATGATAGGAGTTGCTGTTAGAGAATAGAAATATTCTCCAGGTCTAATTGCATCTACAGAATTAACTTTTGCAACAACGAGTCCTTCCGGAAAAATACCATCAAATCCTGTTGTAATTAAAAGATCATCTCGTTCAATAAGGGGCATTTTTTCGCCACCTCCTTCTAGTGGTATTCCAGAAAATAGATCTCGAGCGACACTCAAGTGATCCGGAGTAGAGCAGTTGAATCCTTTTCCTTTTAGAATAAGGCTATCTTTTCTCCACAAAGGGAGGCTTAATCCTGTGATTTCGCCTTTTGCTAGATAATGATTTTCTTTTTGATGAGCAATTTGATCACGAATGATTTCCAACTCTTCCGAGAGTCTTACATTACTTTGAATGCAGCGATAGCTTAATAGTCCGTTGAGATGTTTTAGAAGATCAAAATACTGATCTTTACCTCTTAAAACTCTTACCGAGACAGTCAGCTGTGAACTTGTAATAAGTTTAACGCGCGATTGATATTTTCCAATATAATCGACAACCCCAATCAAAGCGTTTTGATATAGAACTGGACTGTTTAAAGTCAGGTTAGCAGGATCATCACAATTTTTTTTCCCTCTGTCGATCCAAAAGAAACTATTCCAGTAAGCAGGGTTGCGATATAAAATTTTTGCAACTTGGGCTGATTGATAAAAAGGGTGATAAGTGGGTTTGGGAGCCTGAGCTATTTTTGGAATTTTTAATTGTGGATTTTGACGATGTGCAAAAACTCGATTGAGAGGAAAAATGGGTCTCAAGAATTGATGGCGCAACACATTTTGGAGTGTTTTAGGAGCCATGGCAATGATGAAAACAGCGAATAGCAAAATCAAATAGGGCTGATAGCGATGTCTGCGCATGTTTTAAAATACTTTTCTTAGTGATTTAGCGACATATTCCATATTATCTTGCCTTAGTGCTGCAATATTGATGCGGCTATTGTCGAGTAAATAAACACCAGACTGACTTCTAAGTTTTAACACTTGGCTCTCAGTTAACCCCATTAAAGAAAAAAGTCCTTGATCTTGAAGTAAAAATTTAAAATCGACTGGAAAATTTTCTTTTTCTAGAGCTTTAACAAAAAGTTCTCTCAACCCTTTAAGGCGCATTCTCATTTCACCAAGCTCTTGTTGCCACATTTTTTTAAGTTCAGCTGATTGGAGAATGGTTTTGATGATTCTGCCACCATTAATTGGTGGGCTCGAATAAAAGGAGCGGATAACTTTTTTAGAGTGATCTCCAACAAGTGCGATATTTTTTTTAGAGCGATCAAAAGCGATAAAGCCGCCAGCTCTTTCCCCGTATAAGCCAAAGTTTTTAGCAAAAGAGTAGCATAAAAATACTTCATCGACATGATCGATAAAAAGTTGGAATGGTAGAATATCTTCATCGAGTCCTTGACCAAAACCGTGATAAGCAAAGTCGATAATTGGAAAAATCTTTTTAGATTTTACAATATCGATAATCTTTTTCCATTGCTCTGTACTTGGGTCACAACCTGTTGGGTTGTGGCATGCCATTTGGAATAATGCAGCAGATTTTGGAGGAATTTTCTCAAGTGCTTGGCAAATTTGCTCAAACTCAATTTGATGAGTTTGATAGTTGTAATAGGGCATGCTGAATGTTTTAAGTCCCGAGCATCTAAAGACGTGCTGATGATTGGGCCATGTCGGTTCCCCAATATAAATATTCTCGATACCCATGATCTTTAAAAGATCACCACCTAAGCGAACAGCCGATGTAGAACCCGCTGTATGGGCGACATAAAAATGATCTGCACTGGTACTTGGAGCCGTTAGCTTTAAGATTTCAGCTCTAACTGCTGGGTCGCCATCCATAGGAGCGTAGCCTTTATTGAGCTTTTGCCCAAGAAGGATTTTTTCAGCTTCGTAGACACTTTTAAAAAGGGTGATTTGGGATTGATCGGTTTGATAAACGCCGATAGTTAAATTAATCTTATGGGGGTTAGGGTCTTTTTGGTATATAGGAGCCAGCCCTAAGATAGGATCTGGGGCAACTGGTTGAAAAGCTTGGAAATAATTCATAGGGGTGATTAATTTTTTTTAGACTATTTTAAAATAAGTTAAAAAAGATTAGTGTAAAAGAAATAAAAATTAAAAACAAAATTATCCTTCGTTAAAAAAGGAAAAATGTTTTAAAATGGTTCCCTTTTTGGGGCGTTAGCTCATCTGGTAGAGCGCAACAATGGCATTGTTGAGGTGAACGGTTCGATCCCGTTACGCTCCATTTTCATATTTCAAAAATCATAAGTATTTAAAAATTTTTAGGATTTCAGCTCTTAAAGCTAAGCTCTAATTTATCTTGAAAAAACTGCTCAAGCTTATCCATTATTTTTTTATTATCACCAATAACTAGATTGCACTTAGGCAAGCTATCAATGAAAATCTTTCCGTATGATTTGGTGAGCAATCTTGAATCTAAGCAAAATATAGCGCCGTAGTCAGATTGTGTGCGAATGAGTCTGCCAAAGCCTTGTTTAAATTTAACGAGTGCTTTTGGAACAAAATAATCCATGAATGAATTTCCACCCCTCTCTTCAATC
>CAZJSX010000117.1:0-6093 GCA_964548845.1 uncultured bacterium
CCCATAAACTCTGGATAAGACCACTTAAGATTTCTTCTCCCTTCTCATCGGATAAAATATCGCGACCTCGCTCTAGAGTAATTTGAGCTGCTTTGTCCAAAACTATTGCAAATTGCTTAGCATGTAATTGAAATCGTTTGTTTTGAGACCAAAATTCAATTCCACTTTTTGCAAAATAAATCAGCAACATTTTTCCCGCTTCCAAGAAATAATCTTTGAAATGTGATGTAAATAGAAAGGTTGCAGGATTCTGAAACAACTCTTTATAGTTATTAATTAATGAAAAAACAAACATATTGCCGGCATAGCCTGCCAATAGCTGTAAAAATAGCTGGTTTGTAGCAATATCTAAAAGAGCTAAAGCATTCCATTTCGCTGTCGCTATAAAAAATGGATTATTCCAAAGCGCCTTGCAATCATTATAAATGCACTTTAATGCAGCTAAGGGATCTTGAAAGCTTAAATTATAAATCTTTTTCAATTCCTTTTTGGAAAGAATTTCTTTTTCATCAAAGAAGCGGTTTACTTGCATAAATGCGTCTAAAGGAAGATCTATTTTTGTTTTGAAATCGAGAAAATCTTCTGAAAAATAAGAAAGAGCAGTGGAGGACACTAAAGAGGAGACAGCTTGAAGTGGTAAAGAAAGTTGCGGCAGCAAGAAAGATGTAGCTGGATTAATTACACAAGCAGACCAGAACATGCCTGTTGATAGATAGTGTTTTTGGGTTACTTGGTGGTGCATCAAGCATTCATCAATAATAGAAGCCGATATCCCAACAGCTGCCCCTATAGGACCTGCCACTATGGCGCCAGTTGCTGCGCTCATTCCAATTGAGACCATACTAGAGGCCCAACTACTTTCAATCTTGCTTGTCATGCTTGTAGCCTACTTAAAAAGCTACTATTTTACCATGAAGTTAGTTAATAAACAACCACTTAGAGGCGACCGCTTTATTCAAATTAAAAATTAAATTCACCGCCAGATACAGAGAATCGATCAAGATTGCTAATATGTAATTTAGGTTTTTTTAAATTTGTGCAGAAAGGACTTAAAATACACCTAATCGCTTTGAAACCACTCGCGTAAGAAAAAAGTGAGTCGTTTTTTCGTAACTATCATAATTGCCTTTCCCGACAACTTTAACTTTTCTCAAAGGTCTATCTTTGGAATTTGGAAGGAGAAGGCATTCGTTTTCATATGCATATTCTCCTATTCCAGAGATATCTTTGGCTGCATTACGAGGATTTTGATAAATTTTTAAACATTGCTCTGAACCAGACATAAAATCTGTTAAGGGTTTGTAGAGAGAAAGGCTTGTAAAACCCAACTCCTTGAAAGTTTCTTGTTTTTTCATTTTGTCATTCATATCTGATACTAAACCTACCCCACTTGCTTGTTTGGAGTCAGACATGCAGCGATATAAATAGCTATCAATTGAAGGAGGAATGCGATTTAAAGCACTGGAAAGAGTGGCTATGTGTACTAATAGGTCCTGAATATATTTGGAGTTATTATTATAACTATCAATCTTTTGTCTTAAGAATGAATTTATGGAACTACCACTTGATTTATAAACAGCAATGGCTATTTTTTCTGCGTCGTGTAATTTCTCATAAAGATACTTCTTTTGATAATTATTAGACTGAGGAACATAACTAGTCGATAGAGTAAACTCATAATTCTTACTCTTCTTGACATATGCACTTAACTCTGCTTGATCTAAAGTGATCATGTCCCACTTTACTTTAGCAAGAAGTGGATATAGAAGATGCTCTTTTTTATTGATAACAATTTTAGTATTAGCGGGAGAGCTGGAAGTAACAATTTGAATTTGAGATGGATTTAAAAGGATATTTTTAATGATCTCTCTCATCAAAATAGTTTGGGGATTCATTTGCTTTGTTAAAAAAAGCTGATTGATCTCAGTAACATTGCCATCAAATATTTTTTGAATAATGCTATTGTTTTCCTTTCCACTTAAAGAAAGTGTTCTATTTTCAAAACATCTCTCCTTACCTATATGCAAAGTATCAGTAAGTGCATGAGAAGAAAAATTAACAGGTTGTGTTCCTATAGAAGATATCACGAGAAACCCAGGGTATTTCAATCATTTAATACCGAAATTATAGGCTCAGATTGTTTATTTTTTATAAAGAAATTACTCCTCCAATAACGCTATTTTAAAATAAAACTTTACAAACACTACTGCTTTATCAAAATATTTCTTTAATTTTTTAATCTACCACCTGGAGAATAAACTTTATTTTCCCTTTATACAAAAACGCTATGATTGACACATTAAATGCAGGAAATGCCAGGCACCAAAATGTTCATTTATTCAGCTGCACAAGATCTCATTTCGAAGCTTCTCACAGATTCTATAGAAGCCCCCGCTATAGCTATACGCCCCCATTTTACCGATCGTGATATTCCAATTCTTAATGCTAACCACTTAATTGAACAAGCCCATCCTATTTTAGAGAGTTTCTACAGAAAACCACTCCCCAATTCCCAAGACATTACTGTCAGAAATCTAAAGAATCAAACCGTTCTATGGAACAGTTTATCTATTAAAGAGAAATCAAAAATTCTAGAGCATTACAACAAAGGCGGGATAAACCTAAACCTTGCCATTGAATATGAAGGACCAAAATTTTGTGAGCCGCACATCCCTCGTTGGACACATGGACAAATGCACGCCTCTCGCGCAGCTATTTTAGTTCGCGCCCTTGCTAATATGTACAATCAATATGCTGCAACAAGTCTTAGCGAAAGAGAAATTTTACTGGCTCAATTTTTAGCTATTTTTCACGACTCTGCAAGACAGGCTGAAGGCATTGATCTTTGGGATAATGAAAGCGCAGAAAATGCTTATCCCTTTTTAATCAACTTGGGGGTCGATGCTGATATAGCTCAAGAATGTGTTCAAATATTAAAAGATAAAGATAGCCAAAAAGAAAACAAACACATCCTCTCAAAACTGATTCAAAGTGCCGACTGCTTAGAAATTATGCGTGTTTTTAATTATGAAGGTTTTGATGAACGGTATTTAGATATTTTCAATGACTTAAAAGCAAATGATCAATTTGTCAGTGAACTTTCTCAATTTCGTGAGGAGTATTACAAGTTTATTAAAAGAACAGATTCAGGATTGCTAAGGCTTTATTTAGAATGTCACTCTAAAAACTATTTCAAAGACACCCTTTCTTTAATCGACGTAAAAGAAGGTAATCACCCATTATTTCCAATGCTCTCCAAATGGTTTAATTGCCAAGCTCCTAAGCTAAAAGCTGGCACAAAAATAGTTTTTGAAGCATCAGGCTACGAGCACTGGGGAAATTATATTGCAATCAAGCAATTAAATGCTGGAACCCACTCTTGCACTATCTTAATTGACTGCAATGGCAGTTTGGTTTTCTTTAAAGAACAAACAGAGGAAGACTCAGAAATAGAACAAATGGCCTCTTCTATTGCAAATATAATAACTGGTGATATCACACCAATTGCACAAAAAGTTAAAATCGGCTCCAAAAATGGAACTCTGCAGCCCTTCATCGATATAGAGACTTATCTTGATGATAATGACGTCGAGTTCGATCCCTCTACTTTAAGCCTACAGCAACAAATTCAGTATTTTGTTCATATGATTGCAGATTATGTAATCAAAAATTACGACGCCCATACTGGACAGTTTAGTAAAGATGAAAATGGCAATATTATTGGATTTGACAAAGGCGAAGCCTTTAGAAGCTTACACGCCAATTCATACGAATCTTTTTTTAAAGATGAGCCATTTACGTTTGATCCCAATTTTTATTGGCCACCACTTGGAAACGATCAGCCGACCTATGTTATCTTTTGCAATTATTTGAAACAAAATCCAAAAGTGTTGAAATCGATATTAGAGGCTCCAGAGGTGACCTCTGCTTTTCAGAAATGCACAACTTACCCACTCATTAGGATGGTACAGCAAGCCGCTCACAAAATATCTCCTAATCCTGTTGAAGTAAATAAAGCTACATCAAGATGTCTAGATGTTAAAAAAAGCTTTCTCTCTTATTTCAACATCCAATAAATTTTTCAATATTTCACTTTTGCTAAGCAAATTAATAATTTGAAACCAAAAAAGCATTTCTAGAAAAATTAAAAAATGTGATCATAATAGGAGCTAATCTTGAATCAATTCCTTCTTTATTAAGAATTATTATTTTATGAGAAACACTATATGAGTATTACAAACAGCACTTTAAATCTTTCCCCTAAGCCCTATATTAATAATTTCACTATTTTGGATGGATTAGATACATCACCTAGTTTTTCTATGAGAGCCACAAATGTTTTTTGCGAAAGCTTAGTCCAGCTTACTCAGAGTGACCTTATTTCTGGAAAGATGAAAAAAGGGATTTCACTTGTTTTGGGAATAGCATGCAAACATTTTACAGATCCATATTTGCAACTTAGCAATGCTTATAGTCCTAGCTACAGCTTAATTACCGATAGACACATCGCAACTTGTGAAGGTGGCGTTAAAATGTTTGTAGTAAATGCACTCAAGTGGGCCGCCCACAAATTGACAGGACGCCAAATTGCATCTTATAATATTCATTATATACCCAACCAACAAACAATCATTCGTGATCTTCAAAGCAAATTTCAGAAAGTTCCTACTGACTACAGTCGCGCTGGAGCAGGCCTACATAAAAGAGATGCTCGTCGCAATGAAAAAAATTTGCTCAATAATCAGGCATCAAAAACTGAGCTCGACGGTTCTCTGGAACAAGCCCAAAACCAATTAGGTCAATTTGAAGATAAGCATAAGTTTTATAAAAAGTTAGATCAAGCTATTAGTTACGCTGGAATTGCCGCTCAAATCGGGACAATCGTTCATAACCTAAGACATACTGATAACGCTTTATACTTAGAAAGACAAAAAAACACCCAAATAATTTCAGCAGAGCTAGAAAAGTACTGCCAAGAAAACCAAATCGTAATTTATAAAAAGATACGCGACCCCCATAGACGACTCGAAAATGTTCTAGTGACTCTAGAAAGAGATAAACGCATATTTTTGAGTCTACACTTAGCATATGCGATGCTTGGCTATATAAATGATCACATACTACTGGAAAGCCAAGCTAATAAGAATGTGTTTCTGACTCAAAACGACGGCCTATCAACTGAAGTTCGGTTTTTATCTAAACTTTTATCAACACAAATTTATAGTAATAAGGGGTGGCATTTCCCAACGGATACTAGAAAAAAATTTGAAATCGCACTTGATACTGTCGATTCTAGTCTAAAAATTAGAATGACTACATGGATTAATTATAGCATAAAAAAAACAAGAGCATTTTTACAGGCTGAATTATTGTTGAACAACGATTCAATTACCAAATCTTATCAAATTATAAACTTATTAAATCAGCTTGATCAAGAATCATTACATCTAGAAAATTTTATTGAAAAGATAAATTTTTTACACCAAAGAACACTACAGTCCCCTTTGTTGAATGATGGTGACAGAAAAATTTTTCTTTCTGCAATAGACGATTTACCAAAGCATTTTTTTGCAATTTCAGGGCTTCTTCGTAGAATCCTAGAAGGAGCAGTTGAAATGAAAAATTACGATACAAAGTCTCCTCCTGCCGATCTTGCCGATTTTTTATAAAGACGCAATCTCTCAAACTGGAAGAGAAAGGGTGATTTATTGGAACTTACCAAGCTAGTTTTATTAGAGGGCAGCTGCTTGATGAAATCAATGACTGGAATTTATACTTATTTTAGTTTTTTGAGCCTGTAGCATATTCAAAACAACAGAAAACAGAGCAGCCGGTTCTTCACAAATAAAATCAGGGTTACTTTGCTCTAAAAAACTTTTAGAGTTGTATCCCCAAGTGACCCCAATATTTGCCAAGAGAACTTTTTTAGCTGCCTGAATATCCCTAATTTCATCGCCTATGTAAATAAGCTGATGCTGCTTTAGATTCAAGTTTGTTTTTTTTAGAATTTTCTTCAGATTTTTATTCTTACCAAACACAATATTTCCGGCATAGATAAAATAAAAAACAACAATTCCATAACTCATAAAATAG
>CAZJSX010000118.1:0-6063 GCA_964548845.1 uncultured bacterium
ACTCTTTTTGCCCACCGTATCACTCAATTTGCTCATAAGCTTGCTCAAAAATGGGACCTAGAGCATCCAGGTGACAAAAAAAGATACTCGTTTAAAATTGAGATGCTTATTTTTTTAGGTGAAGTAGAAGTTGTATTTGCCCTTTGGGTGATCCCCCTTTTCATCACTATTGCCTGGGCTAATGATTGGAAAGTGGCGGTGAATTATTTAGAGAGCGTTCGATTCACTGAACCTTTATTTGTGGTCATTATTATGATCATAGCTGCAACAAAGCCGATTTTAGCACTAGCTGAATGGTGCTTAAGTTTATTAGCAAAGCTTTTTAAGGGATCTATTACCTCTTGGTGGTTTATCATTTTAACTTTTAGCCCTCTTTTTGGCTCTGTGATCACAGAGCCAGGAGCAATGACCTTAGGGGCTCTGCTTTTAAAAGATCAATTTTATAAATATAATCCTTCTAAGAAATTAGCTTATGCCACCATTGGCCTTCTTTTTGTCCACGTCTCAGTTGGGGGAGTTTTGACTAACTTTGCAGCTCCACCTGTTTTGATGGTGGCCCAAAAATGGGGGTGGAGCAGCTCTTTTATGTTTCATAAATTTGGAATGAAAGCGATCGCTTCGATATTGATTTCTAACTTGGTGTATTTATGGTTCTTTTCTAAAGAATTCAAAGCTTTAGGTGCAAAAGTTAAAAAACTGCAAGCTCGCCAAGTTAAAAAAATTCCCCGTTGGATCACCCTGATTCATATCGCTTTTTTAATTAGCATCGTCTTTTTTGCCCATTACTCTATTGTCATTATGGGGATCATTTTGCTCTTTATTGCCTTTCACAGAGCAACAACTCCGTATCAAGATCAACTGCAATTGCGTGGCCCAATTTTAGTTGGGATGTTCTTAGCAGGACTTGTCGTGCATGGCAACTTACAGGGGTGGTGGATTGATCCAATTATTAAAAAGTTATCTCCTGCTCCTTTAATGATTGCAGCAGCAGGACTCACAAGCTTTAATGACAACGCGCTCTTAACTTATTTAAGCGCTTTGATTCCGAATCTATCTTCAACGCTGCAATATGCCGTTGTGGCAGGGGCTGTGGCTGGTGGCGGATTAACAGTGATTGCTAATGCTCCCAATCCAGCTGGTCAATTTTTACTAAAAGATCACTTTGAAGATGGTGTTGCTCCATGGAATTTATTTCTAGGGGCCCTTTTTCCAACCCTTGTGATTCTTGGAATTTTTTTAATGTTTATTTAACTTGGTTATCTCATATTGATTTTGGGCTCAGAGAGAAGCTTTTTGATAACTGCAATTAAGGGTCCAGTCAGAATTAAATTAAAAGCTAATGAAAGGGTTGCAATTACAATTAAAGTGTGCCCAAAAGCTGTAAGTAATCCAGTTGCTAAAATAATAACTCCAGCTCCTACTTCTCCTCGAGGCCACAAGCCCAGAGCAAGAGCTAGCCTTTCTTTTAATGTCGCCTCCTTGCGATAACAAAAAATAGGAAACATTTTTCCTAAGTTTGATAAAAAGGTGATAATGAGCACATGTAGTAAAACGGCTTGAAGAGTTAAAGTACCGACTTTCATTTTCCAAAAGCTTGTTTTTTGAAGGGGTTCTAATAGGGAAGGGGTCCCGACTGAAATATCGATAAGAGGCATTGATAAGCCAACTAAAAAAATAAAGATGGCGCTGATGTAATATTGAACTTTTTTTTCATTTATTTCTTTAGGGGAGTCGTGTAAGGGCGTTTTTTTATGGTATGCCAATACGCAACCTAAAACAAAAGCAGGCAATAAAACTTCAATTTGCAGTGAAGTCATATTCATTAAGTGTTTTGTTGTATAATAAACCCCTTCACATAGAAAAGTTAGAGCAACTGAGTAAACAAGAACCCAATACCAGTTTATCGGCCATGTAATTGTGTGCATTTTTTGCCAGGCAAAATAGAGCATCCAAGCTATTAAAAATAAAAGCAAAATGGCTTCCCATTTAAATCCAATAATCATCATTTTTATCGGAATTAAAAGGATAATGGTGTCTATATCATCAAAAATGACCAAGATTCTGATTTTTTGAAACATCCAAGTCATATCCAACCCAGCAGCTTTGAGCATTGAAAATAAAAGACCAGCTGAAGTTGGTGCTGCAAATCGCGATAGGAGCAGCGCATCTATCCAAAGGTGGTATTTGGAAAAATTGGAGCTATGTTCAAAAGCATATACAAAATAGAAGGCACAAAAAATCCAGGGCAGAGAAGCTGCTGTAAAAGCAACAAAATAATCCCATCCATACTGTTTTAAATTGGTTCGATCGATAGCAAATTCAAGTCCAACATGAATCATAATAAAAGCCAGTAGAACCAAGGATAAGTTTTTAACTACTATTGCGAAAACGACTTTAGCTTGGGGGGTTAAAAAACCGACGAGTTGAGAACAAACTAAACCTAAAAGCAAAAGTATCGAAAACAGAAATACTTTTTTCAAGATATCACCTTACTGCCTAGTCTTTGAGAAAGAGTTTATTTACATAAGTGATCTGAAATAAAACAGCTTGAGGCTAAAATTTCAAGAAATTAAAGCTTTTTGTAAAAGTAATTATTCAATTTTCTGTTAGTCCTGTTTAAAGGTAATAATTTAAAAATTAATTTTTAATTTTAACGGAATCTGCGAATGTTCTCTTTAATCTCAAAATGAGATAAAATAATGAGCCTATAGAGCAAATTTAAAAAAACAGCTCTTTTAAGGAGAAAATAGATGAACGCTTTATCAGCAGTTGCAATTGGTATTGGTGCACTTAGTGGCTCTTTGTTTTGCCAAGATCAATTTATCGATCATATTCATGATCAAGTCATACAAACGATTGAAAATTCAGACAATGTCCCTGGTTTAAAAGCAGAAGAATTTAATCAGCTTAAACCAGGTATTATCGATCGCTTTAATGAACTTGTAGAAAAAGGCTCACTTGAAATTACGGCGACCGACAAAGAAGTTAGACCTTATTTTGTAGCGCTTCAAGGTATTATCGAGCATGTCCTTTCTTGTGAATTAAATAAAAATGTGAAGTCTTTAACAGGTGTGATACACACTCCTATGCCAGCTACACCACTTTGCACGACCGGTAGTGTATCTCAAGAGCTAGTTGCCTCATCTGTTGCAGAAGATCCTTTAAGTTTATTTACAGTAAAAGCAAGAACTACTATTTTAAGAGATTACTTATTTCAAGGGGGAAATCTTTACGTTGTTTATCCAAAAGATGGAATTGCTAAAAGAACAGAAGCTCAGCAGCAAATTTATAAAAATGAATTAAATAACTATCCGACAAATCTTTTTGATCGCCCGATTGAATTGGCTGCCATGGATAATGATTTGGTGGGTGCTTTTTATCTTTTTGAAAGCGCTGAAGGAAAAGTATACGCTTTTGCAATCAAGATGACTCAAGCCAATAATCCACAAGATTTAGCAAGCTTTGGTCTATGGTTTGGTCCAGTTGATCAACCAGCAGTTCAAAAGAGAGTCTCTTTAGTCTTGGATACAGTTTTGAATCACTCTTCGCAATCTATTGACCTACCACTATAAGTGGTTATAGATTTTGGGCCTTACGGTAATGGCTAAGGCCCTTCTTATTTTTTTACTATTTAAAAGTCTTAATTTTGACCTTTTGAATCACTTCGTCTGCTATCAAATTTCTATGTTGATCAAAATAGCAATAACTATCAAAAGTAATAATTTCATTATTTAAAATCAAATCGGTATGATCTTTAACTTCTTGCAAACAAAGCATAGTTAGAAAAAATCATGAATTATTTTGAAGTCCAAGCTTTGAGAAAGTCTGCTAGAGCAACCATCGACATCCCAGGCTCCAAAAGCTACACCAATCGAGCTCTTATCATGGCCTCGTTAACAAAAGGGGCAGTGACACTTCATAACCCTTTGTATAGTGACGATACTTTAGCAATGATCGATTGCTTAAAGACTTTAGGGCTTGAAATAGAAATTTTGCCCAATCAGCTGATTGTCCATAATGATATTTCAGTCATTAAGCATCAATCTTATGAATTATTTGCCAAAGATTCAGGGACAACGATTCGCTTTTTGCTCGCCCTACTTTGTTTAACTCCTGGCACAAAAGTTATTAAAGGCAATACACGCCTCAATGAAAGGCCAATTGAAGATTTAGTGAATGGATTGCTTCAACTGGGAGCTACCATTGACTATCTTGAAAAAAAAGGGCAACCCCCTTTAAAAATTTACCCCTGCTCTTTAACTTTTAAAAAAGAGGTGACAATTGATGCCACAATTAGCAGTCAATTTATTACGGCACTGCTTTTAATTGCCCCACTTCTAAATGGGTTAACGATTCACCTTATAGGAGAAGCTGTTTCCAAGCCCTATATCGATATGACAATAGATATGATGAAAGGATGGGGGGTGGATGTTTTACAGCTTGAGAATGGAGGATATGATGTTGCAAGTGGACAACACTACCAAAAAGATCAATATGTAATTGAAGGGGATTTTTCAAGTGCAGGTTATTTTTTTGCGATTGCTGCGCTTAATCAATCAACCATCACTTTAAAAAATCTAAATCCAAATTCGGCTCAAGCTGATAGAAGGTTTTTAGATATTTTAAAGCAAATGGGTCATAAAGTTAAAATTAAAGGTTGTGAGATTACCATTAGCGGCAAGCAAATTATCCCTCAAACTTTGAATATGCAAGATTGTCCCGATCAAGTGCAGACGATGGCTGTACTTGCTGCTTTTGCAAATGGGGTGACCAAAATATCAGGAGTGCGCTCTCTGCGCTTAAAAGAGACAGAGAGGGTGCAAGCATTAAAAAATGAGCTTTTAAAAATGGGAATTCAAACAGAAGATACACTAGACACCTTAACTATTTATGGGGGCAATCCCCATGCTGCAACTATTGAAACCTATGGTGATCACCGCATGGCGATGGCCTTTGCAGTGGCTGCTACAAAATTACCTGGAATGAAGATCCTAAATCCAGAAGTTGTGAATAAAACATTCCCAACATTTTGGGATATTTTGAGGTCTTTATGAAAATGATTTTGATTGGGTTTATGGGGTCTGGCAAATCAGCGGTTGCAAAAAAGTTAGGAGATCTTCTGAATTGGCCGATACTTGAAATGGATGAGCTTGTACTAAAAAAAACAAATACAAAAAATATGCATGAAGTTTTTGCTAAAGGGGGAGAGCTTCTTTTAAGAGAAACTGAAATTGCTGTTGCTAAAGAATGTGCTTCAATCAGAGATATTGTGATTTCAACTGGCGGTGGTGTAGTCTTGAATAAAATCATCTTAGATTACTTCAAAGAATCTAAAGGAAAAATCCATTTTTTAAATGCTTCCTTTCAAACCATTGCGAATCGTTTAGCAAAAGATCATTTACGCCCCTTGTTTAAAAATAAGATAGAAGCAGAGTCTTTGTATCAATTTCGCCTGCCCCTTTATTTTAAATATGCCGATAAAGTGATTGAAGTCGATGAAAAATCAGTCGATGAAATTGCTCAAGAGATTATTGATAATAGCTTAATAGGATAGTTCATATGGCCAGTAATACATTTGGAAATATTTTTAAAATAACAACATGGGGAGAATCTCATGGCAAGGCTATTGGTGTTGTGATTGATGGATGCCCTGCTGGTTTAGAAATTAGTGAAAGTGAGATTAATGAGGCTTTGGCTTTAAGAGCGCCAGGTAGAAATGACTATACGTCTCCAAGAAAAGAGTCAGATCAAGCCCAAATACTTTCAGGAGTATTTGAAGGTCAAACAACGGGGGCTCCCATTTGTATTATGATTCCAAATAAAGATGCAGATTCAAGCAAGTATGAGCCGATTAAAGATTTGCTGCGGCCAGGGCATGCTAATTACACTTATTTAGAAAAATATGGCATTTTTGATTATCGAGGTGGTGGAAGATCTTCAGCTCGTGAGACAGCATGTAGAGTTGCAGCAGGTGCTATTGCTAAAAAGTTTTTACAGCATCACAACATACAATTGATCTCTTATATCAAGCAAATTGGCGCTGTTGAATCGGTGATTGAGGGT
>CAZJSX010000119.1:0-6014 GCA_964548845.1 uncultured bacterium
CATTGGATCTGGTATGGGGGGAATGAAAGTGTTCTTCGACGGGTCACAAACGCTTCTCGAAAAAGGCTATAGTCGCTTAACACCATTTTTCGTCCCTTTCATCATCACCAACATTGGTGGAGCTTTACTTGCTATGGATGTTGGTTTTATGGGACCAAACTATTCAGTTTCGACTGCTTGTGCAACAGGTAATTATGCAATCATTAATGCAGCCAATCATATTCGCTTAGGTCATGCTGATGTTATGGTTGCCGGTGGATCTGAAGATGCTTTATTAAAACTAGGGGTCGCTGGATTTATTGCTTGTAAAGCACTATCTCAGCGCAACGATGAACCACAAAAAGCATCGCGCCCTTGGGATACCTCACGAGACGGCTTTGTTATTGGTAGTGGTGCAGGGGTGCTTGTTTTAGAAAGTTTAGACCATGCACTAGCAAGGGGAGCGACCATTTATGCTGAATACTTAGGTGGTGGAATTTCTTGTGATGCACATCATATTACAGATCCAAGAGCCGATGGAAAAGGGGTGGCGCTTAGTATTGAAAATGCTCTGATCGACGCAGAAATTTCTAAAGAGAGAGTCAATTATATCAATGCGCATGCCACATCAACTCCAGCAGGAGATATGGCTGAATATCACGCAGTGAAAAGTGTCTTTGGCAATATGGATCGCATTAAGATGAATTCAACTAAATCCATGATTGGTCATTGCTTAGGAGCTGCTGGTGGAATAGAGGCGATTGCTACAATTAAAGCGATTCAAACAGGAATGCTTCACCCGACAATCAATCATGAAAATCCAGAGCCAGGGCTCGAAGTTGATGTCATTCCTAACGTTGCAAAAGCACATAAAATCGATGTAGGGCTTTCCAATTCCTTTGGTTTTGGTGGGCATAACGCCTCGATTGCTTTTACAAAATATCATGCATAAAAAAGTTTTTTGTGCAGGCATTATCCCTTTAAAAAAAGATCAAAATTCTTGGATGGTCTTGCTTGTTCAACACACGCAAGGGCATTACTGGGCTTTTCCTAAAGGGCATTGTGAAGTTGGTGAAGGGGTTAAGCAAACAGCTGTACGTGAGCTAAAAGAAGAGACTAATCTTGAAGTAAAGCAGTTTGTGATGGATAAGCCATTTCAAGAAAGTTATCAATTTCTTCGGCAAGATGAGAAAATAAACAAGTGTGTCGATTACTTTGCTGCCATCGTAACAGGGGATTTAGAGTTAAATCATCCTCAGGAAATTGAAAAGGCAGAGTGGTTTACTTTTCAAGAAGCGATAAAAGTGATTACTTATCCCGAATCGAAACAGGTTTTCAAAATATTTTTACAGCAATTTGTTGTCTGAAAAAATAATTTTATACCCAAGTTTAGGTTGTTTTTAAGTCTTGTGAATTTATTTCTATTATGAGAAAATTTCACTCTTTAAAACTTGATAAGGAGTAATCTGGTGGTTTCTTTAATTAAAAAGTTAAATTTTGAAAATATCTCTAGCAAAGCATGGATTTATGCCATCTCTTTTGGGTTTCTCTTAGTTTGCTCACATTTTAGAGTTTATACTCCATTTTCTCCTGTTGCGATCACGATGCATACTTTTGCAATTGCAATCTTAGGTTACTTTTTACCTTTTAGAGCAGCTTTAGCTATCTTCAGCATCTACTTTTTAGATGGTCTAATGGGTTTTGGCTTATTAGGACCAGCAATTGGACTAGGTGTTAAGTTTGGTTATTACATAGGGATGATTGGCGCACTACTTTTCTTAAGCCATTATCCAAAATCAAAGTCTCTCTTTTTAGGGCTGACTTTAAGCACATTGATCATTTGGTTCTTTGGTGTACTTCATCTTCAATTTCTAATTGGGATTAAATCTGCTTTAACTTTGGGAGTTGTCCCTTTTGTTATTGGTGATTCCATTAAGATTTTAATGGCTTATGCTTTTATTAAAACAGCAATCAAAGCTAAAGAAAAACAACTGAATTAAGCTAACTTTTCAAGTTTTTAAAAAAGCCTCTTTTTGCAGATTTTATTCTGTCAAAAAAGGGGCTTTTCAGTTTTTAAAGTAATTGATTTGCTTCCCCAGTCAATCTAGCAAGTTGTTCAATGAGGTAAAATGGGATGCTTAATACTTGATTACTAAAAGATAGCGAAAGTTCAGAAATGCGAACTCCAAAAGGAATTTTTCTTTCATCTAAGAAAATTTTAAGAGAGCGAAGAGTGCCAATCAATCCTGCTTTGACTTCGATTGGAATAATTTGAGAGCCCACAGCAATAAGGTAATCAACTTCAGCACTACTGCTTTTTTGTTCACGCGTCCAAAAGAAAAGATTATTTGCCTCTTCTTTCCCAGTATAGGCAAGTAGTTCTTGGCCAACAAATTGTTCAGCTAACGCTCCTTGATTGATGAGGAGTAGTTCTTGTTTAAACAATAATTCTAAGTCTAAATTACAAGCTCTCTTGACAAGGCCTATATCTAAGAAAAGTAATTTGAATTTTTTTTCGTTCATATGAGTGACAAAGGGTAAGCCTGCAGCGGAGGTTGCGTGTACGAGGATAATTAGTCCCGCATCACGTAACTTAATAAGTGAGTTCTTTAAAGTCTGAGCAGGGGTGTCTGAGTCTACTTTTGAGTATTTAAACCATTGAGCAATCAAGCCTGGAGCTTTAGTGAAAATAGATTGTAAATGTTGATATTGAGAGCGAGAAGCGTATTTGCCAAAATCATTTCTAAAGGTAGTTAAAATGGCTGTTTGAATTTCTTGACATCGAAGTAAGCTTTTCTTTTCTAAATATTCGTCAATAACAGCTGGCATTCCTCCTAGTGCAATATATTCTCTAACTAACATAAGTAGCTTTTGATGTATGACTTCTTCGATGACATCTGTCAGATGAATTGTCGCTAGATACTGTCTTAATTTTTCATGGCCAGAGGCGTCAAGATATTCTCCAAAAGACATGGGCCTCATAAATAGAAATTGTATTCGTCCAACTGGCATGCGAAAGTCAGCATCATTTAAAGCGAACTCCAAAAGAGAACCAGCGCCAATAACATGAAGTGTAGGCATCTGTTCTTTAAAATATCTAAGTGCTGTAATGGCTTGAGGGCATTCTTGAATTTCATCTAAAAATAAAAGAGTTTTTTCGGGTTTAATCGATGCTTTAGATAAGAGTTCTAAAGATGAAGTGATTTTTGCAGGATCTAGGGTGTTAAAGCAGCCTTTATATTCTGGGTATTGTTCAAAGTTAATGGTAACACAATTCTCAAAATTTTCTCTGCCAAACTTTTCTATAATATAGCTTTTACCTACTTGCCTGGCTCCTCTTAGAAGAAGGGGCATATGGCCCTTTTGCATTTTCCAATTTAGAAGATCTTTTTCTATATCTCGTTTCATGCGAACCTTTCTGGTTTGAGGAATACCTATTAAATACACATTATACAAGGCAATTTTATATATATAATATATATTATACAAGGCAATTTTAGGTGTTTCTGTATGAATAATTAATAAGTTATAAAATTAAAATTGATTCTTGGTATAATCTGGCAGTATCTGGTATAATCTGGCAGTATCTGGTATAATCTGGCAGTATCTGCTTTAAAGGGGCTAGCATATGGATATAGAAAAACTACTTACATTACCTGAGGGGAAAACATTAGAATTTAAAGAAAATTTGAATTCTATAAAACCAATATTAAAAACACTTATAGCTTTTTCTAATACTGCTGGTGGCGTTTTGATTATTGGTCGCGCTGATGATGGTAAAGTAATAGGTGTTAGTAATGTGTTTGATATGGAAGAAAAATTAGCAAATGCAATTTCTGATAGTATTTCGCCACCTTTGATGCCTGAAATAGAAATGGTTTCTGTTAAAGGTCATTCACTATTAGTTATTAGTGTGTCACGTTGGAGAGGTCCATTCTATTTAAAATCTCAAGGAGAAAATGAGGGGACATATATAAGACTTGGCTCTACAAATCGTGAAGCAGGGCCGGAAATATTGGGAGAGCTAAAGCGAGCTGCTATGCAAGTTTCATTTGATCAACTGCCTTGTTTAAATACGAGTTATCAAGATTTAGATAGCAATTTAATAGAAAAAGTTTTTTCAAGAATTGAAAAAAAAGCAACCTTGGAGTCACTAAAGTCGCTTGGGGTGTTGTTAACGCATAATGATCAGTTAATCTGTTCAAATGGGGGGGTGATTCTTTTTGGAAAAAAAGAAGTTAGAGATTTGTATTTTTCAAATAGTGAGGTTAGATGTGCAAGATTTAAAGGAGAAGATAAAGTCAATTTTGTAGACCAATATGACGTTCAAGGGACTATTTTAGATGCTATAGATGAAATTCCTAAATTTATTCAAAGAAATACCCAATTAGCAGCAGAAATTCAACATATGCGTCGAAAAAATATCCCTGAATATTCACCTATAATTATTCGTGAAGTTTTAACAAATGCGCTTGTGCATGCTGATTACTCAATCAAAGGGATGCATCCTAGAGTGGCTATTTATTCTAATCGCTTGGAAATTGAAAGTCCGGGTATGTTGCCTTTTGGTTATGTGTTGGATGATTTTTTTTTAGGTGTGAGTCACGTTAGAAATAAAGTTATCGCTCGAGTTTTTCGCGAGTTAAACTTGATGGAAGAGTGGGGGACAGGATACAAACGAATAAATTACATATGTAAGACCGAAGGATATCCAATTCCTACTTGGGAAGAAGTCGGCCCTACCGTAAGAGTTATATCAAAACCTCATGTGAGAATTGAGGCGACTTCTCAGAATGGAAAAAAAATATCTTATGTACACAACGGGGATGATCTGTCGATAAGGCAGGAAGAGATCATTAAACTATTAGGGCATTATGATATTCTAACAACTAAAGAAATACACAAAAAACTTTCAATTTCAATTGCAGAGAGAACTTTAAGGGGAGACTTAGTAGATTTAAAGAGAAGAGCCATTATCAAGATGTTGGGACGGGGTCCCTCTACTAAATGGAAGCTTCAAAATTAATACAAATACACTCATTTCACTCCACCATCAAGGCTAAGAGTTGCTGCATTGATATAAGTATTGTGAATTAAAAAGTGAAGTGCATGGGAAATTTCTTCCTCCTTCAATAACCTCTCATTTAAAACATGTTTCTTACAAATTTCTAACGTTTGCTTTTCATCAAAACCAGCAGATGGCAAAACCATTCCTAAGAGCAATCCATTCACCCTTATTTTAGGAGCAAGCTCTTTGGCTAAAACTTCTGTAGCATACTTGAGCGCAGCTTTACTAATACTGTGAAGAGGATAATGTTTAAAAGGTGAGTTAGCACTCCAATCACAAATATTGATGATACAAGAATGCTCAGGCATGAGTTTAGCTGCAAGTTGAGAGCATATGAGTGGGGCCTTTAAATTCACATCAAAAGTAGAGTCAAAATCTTCAATTTCAAGAAATGGTTTTTTTTCAAAGAGGGCAGCGTTGTTGATTAAAATATCAACGCGTCCATAAGTTTTTTTAACAAAATCAAAGAGATCGATAATCTCATTTTGATTTTTTAAATTAGCTTGAAAAAGGTGACTCTCACAGCTTAAGCTTTTCAAAGTTTTTTGCAGCTCTAGAGCCTCTGTTTGTGAGGTGTGATAATGCAAAATGAGTTTGGCTTCTTTTAGGCTTAAACTTAACATCTTTCCAACGCGAATGGCGCTGCCTGTAATGACAATAACTTTATCTTTAAGAGTAGAGTTGCAAAGATTCAGTGAGGTTGTGTTCAAGATTGTGATCTCCTCTAAAATGGGTCGTGATCATCTTCATGTCGCTTGCTTTTTTGCCCAGCATAATTAAGCAACAATGGGTGCCCACTATTTTTATTTTAATCGCTTTGGGTTTAATCTTTTCAAAAAGTCCTTGGATAATTTCTACCCCTAGTTTTTCTTGAATATGTAGTTTAGCGCTCACATGATCAATATAGGAGGAAAAACGGCTAAGCCCCAGTACTTGTTTATCAGGAATGTAGCTAACATGCATTACC
>CAZJSX010000120.1:0-5984 GCA_964548845.1 uncultured bacterium
GGTTTTCTAACTATATCGCTACCTACATTGAAAAAGATGTAAGACAAGTTTTAAAAATAAATGATATCGTTACTTTTCAACGATTCGTCAAAATGTGCGCTGCTCGCGTGGGAAGTATTTTAAACTATGCTGATATAGCAAGAGACTGCGACATCAGCCTCAATACTGCTAAGTCTTGGATTTCCATTTTAGAATCAAGCTATATCATTAAATTAGTCTATCCCTATTACAAAAATTTTAATAAGCGAGTGATTAAAAGCCCTAAAATATATTTTTACGATACAGGTATTATTTGTGCTTTGCTCGGAATAAAAAATGCCGAAGAATTAAAAATTAGCCCAATGAGATGGCATATTTTTGAATCTTTTGTCATGAGTGAATTTTTTAAATATTATTTTAATCATAATCAAACCCCAGCCATTTACTTTTGGAGAGATGTCAAAGGTCATGAGATCGATTGTATTATCGAAATAATGTACGACGTCACTGTTCCGATTGAAATAAAGTCTCGAATGACCATTTCTAATGACTTTTTTAAAGCTCTCAAAGAATGGGAAGCAATTGTAGAAAAAAAATCTTCTTCATATGTTGTTTATGCAGGAGAAGATAATCATTTAACTTCAAATGGACAGATCTTTTCTTGGCGTAGCTTGCCTCTTTTATTTGAAAAACTACTTTCTTTTAACAAGACAAAAGATGAGGCCTAATTGTAAAAACAAGCCTCTTTTTAGTGACTGGGTGTCTAAAAAGAGTTTTGGTGTGATAAAGAGCTATCGCTTCTTGTTCCAATTGGCTTTTAGCTCCATATCGTTTATCGCCAACGATCGGATGACCTACATGAGCAAATTGAGCTCGAATTTGATGATAGCGCCCCGTAACTAATTTTACGGACAGAATGGTTTGTGATCCTTTTTTCCTAAAGGTGCGGTAATAAAGATGGGCCTTTTTACCATTACTTTGGACAACTTGCGCGTGATAGTCGGCATGAATGAGCTGATGAATGAGTTGTCCCTGCTGTTTTTTCAAATGCCCTTCTACTATGGCCAGATAAAACTTTTCTATTTGATCTTGGCGCATCGCCTCTTGAAGTCTTGTGAGTGCTTTACTGGATCTGGCAAAAATAACAAGTCCTTGAGCTGGCTTATCTAACCTGTGTATAGGTTGTAAAAAGATCACCTCTTTTTGAAGCTCTTGTTTTAATTTCTCTTTCACCCATTTTTCTAGACTTTTTACTCCCTCTTCCATTTGAACCACTTGACCTGGAGCTTTCACAGCAACACAAATGTGGTTATCATGAAAAAGAATTTGAGGTTTAAAGATCATGTCTTTGCCTAAAAACTTCATAGAGAACCAATGTTGTCGATGTGGCAGCATTTAAAGAATCTGCGACCCCAACCATTGGAATCGATACTTTTTGATCCGCTTTTTCTAGCCAAAATTCTGGTAATCCATATTGCTCTGAGCCTACTAAAATGGCAGTGGGTTGTTTATAGTCTACTTTAGTGTAACTTGTTTTTGCTGCAGGTGATGTCGAGACAATTTGAATCTGACTTTTTTTTAGCCACGCAAAAACTTCTTGAGAGCTAGCTTCAATGACAGGTCTTGTAAATAAAGTTCCTACACTTGCCCGAACAACATTGGGATTAAAAATATCAGTGACTTTATCCACCACAATAACAAGATCTACTCCAACAGCATCTGCGCTTCTTAAAATAGTTCCTAAGTTGCCGGGCTTTTCGATGCTCACAGCAATGACAACAAATGGATTGGGCTTTGAAAATGTAAATTCATCTAGTTGAGTATTGAAAGTTTTAGCAATGGCAATGAGTCCATCTGGGCGATCTCGATAAGAGATTTTTTCAAAAACAAAAGGCAAGCACTCACAAACTTGAGCTTTTTTATTCTGGATTTTTTTGATTAAAGAATCTTCATTTTCCCCTAGAAAAAATTCTGGGCAAATCAATAGCGTTTCTATTTCAACACCTGCATCAATTGCTCGTAGAAGCTCGCGATATCCTTCGATTAAAAAAGTTTGAGTGACATCTCGCTCTTTTTTATCTCTTAGTTTCACCACATGTTTAATCAGTGGATTTTGAGCACTTGTTATTTTACTGACAAATCCACTTGGCATAAATCCCTTTGGGTAAATGGTGTGTTTTGGAAGTTAAAACAAGCTCTCCTGTTTCAATTATTCCATCAGTAAATATTTGTCTCATGAGATTTTTAAGACCGATTGGAGAAATTCCTAAAGTGTGGCATGTGACTAAAACAAATTTTGGCTTTTGCGACAAACACTCTTTAACAAGTGATAAGAGCATTGGAAAATGTTTTTCTATTTTAAAAACTTCCCCTTTGCTACCACGGCCAAATGAAGGGGGATCTAAAATGATTCCGTCGTATTTTTTTTCACGCTTGACTTCTCGCTTTAGAAATTTGAAGACATCATCGACAATCCAACGAATGGGAGCATCTTCCATCTGATTTAATTTTGCATTTTCTTTAGCCTGATCGACCATCCCTTTAGAGGCATCTAAATGGCAAACAGAGGCTCCACATTTAGCGCCAAATAAAGTTGCTGCCCCACTATAACCAAACAAGTTTAAAAGAGAAAAATCTTTAGCTCCTTCAATTTGCCCTTTAATCCAATCCCACATTTCACTGTGCTCTGGAAAAAGTCCCACATGACCAAAACTTGTCCGCTCTATTTTAAAAGTGAGCCCTTTTAACTCAACAAGCCAGTTGTGTGGTATTTTAGATCGATCGATCCATTGTGATTCTGGTAGCCGCTCAAAGCGACTATCAGCTTTATTCCAAATATTTTGGTCTAAAGTAGGCTCCCAAAGAGCTTGTGAACAGGGACGTATGAGGGTAATAGGACCAAAGCGCTCGAGCTTTTCTCCATTACCACTGTCAATAAATTGGTAGTCTTGTTGCATGGTTTGCCTAAAATGAAAAGACTATTTTATAAGATTATGGAGTAAAAAAAAACCGTTTAAATTGAGGTTGATTTAAAATATTTTTTTTAAAAATATTCAACCTAATTTGAATTTGATCTGCGGCATGCTCTATTGTTCACCTGAGCGCGATGCTCTAGCGACTGTAGCTCTAGTGCAACGCACAGGATCGCCTCTGTATATTGCACAAATAGACAATGGAGACCATGAAGGTTTTTGTAATGAAAAATAATTGATACGAGGAGTAGATTGGGTACCATTCTTACCCTCGCTAACAACTCTTAAAAAAACATCACGATGAGGAAGAAAGCTACATAAAATTTGTGAAACTTTACCATCAGAAGACAATGGAATTTCGTAAGGGGTTTTTTCATATAGAAATGCCGCTTTTTTTACCACACTTCCTTGAGATAGATCAAATCTGTCTACGGTATTGTGTGGGACACCTCTAAATGTGAGTGTTTCGGTTCTTGTTCTTGTAGTTGAGCCTAAAATTGATTCCACATCAAGCAGTATTGAGAACTCTCTCACGCTACTTTCTGGATCATTTGACATAATGACTACTTCGACACGAGACCCCTGAGCTAACACAGGCGCTGTATACCAATTACTTGAAGAGGCTTTAGAAGGTTCGGCAGAAGAAACTCCCAATATAAATGGGGGTGTTATGTTTTGACCAGTTGGGGTTAATGTCGACATGTTCTCTTCTCCTTTCCTTAGATCATTAATTTTTTAGTGGGATCAAATATAGTTCAATTGCTATTTTTTTTAAACGTCAATTTTTAACAACTTTTAAAAAAAAGTTTTAATAGATAGTTAATAAAAATAATAAATGAATTATAAACTCTTTAAAGAATGATTAAAAGCTCCATTTGACCCCAAAATAAGGGGCAAACGAGTAAACAAGACCTATACTGATAGGTTTAAATAACCCCTCTTTAAGTCCTCGTTGATCTTGAATTTTACCCATAGAGCGAGCTTGTCCCCAATGGTTGTATTTCACACCAATGGTTGTTGAAAAGCGAGAACCTGGATACGCCGATCTAACGTTGATACCAAAATCAATCACCCACACCACGTTGGCGCTAATGGTTTGATTAAGGGGCTGCTGCGCAGATAAAGACTGAGAAGAGGCCGTATTAGCTCCTAATCTTTCAATATTCACTCTGGTCCAACTTTGCCAACCCGCTCCAACTCCAGCTGAGCAATAAGGAGTGTTGACAGTACCTGCACAAATAATAGACCACGGTGAATAGAAAATAAATTTAGCCATGAGCGCATCCACTCTAAAGTCTGCAATAAAGCGAGAGCCTTGCGCTAGATAATTAGAGCTGCCAGGAATCGGGTTAATGGGTTTTAAAACTTGTGTCGAAATATTAACATTGCTTTGATATTGATAAGAGATGCAGGCCGTCCACCAATCAAAAATTCTTGAACCTAGTAAATATTCAAATAAAGGGGTGCGGTTATAGGAAAGATTTCCAGCAATTGGATATTGCCCAAAAACATTCATGGAACTAGCTGGAGTTCCTGCTAAATTACCCTTAATTCTACTAAAATATAAAAACCCAACCCCACTGTTGAGCTCCACAAAAAGAGGATAAGGTTTTTCTAATCTTTTAACTTTTGCAATAAATGGAAATTTTTGTGTCACATCGTGATTGTTAATGATAAAAGGCTCTTTATGAGAGTGCCTATAAGCATTCTCAAAGTTCCATTGCACACCTAAATAGGGGACAAAAGCATAGAGCATTTTGATTGTAAAAGGTTTGAAAAGTCCCTGCCTAAAATTTGGATACTGCTGCATCACTTTACCTAAATTGCGAGCAGATCCCCAATAATTAAATTTACAACCAGCCACAATGTTAAAGCACATATTTGGCACTGCATTTCTAATGCGAATACCACAATCAGCTAAAAGGAAAACGTTGGGGATATTTTTTGGTCTTAAAGGCTGAAATACTCCCCCACTGTGATTGCTGCCAAAAACAGCTGGTGTCAACTGCGGCATTTGAATAACCCCAACATTAGTCCAGCTTTGCCATGATGGACCAACTCCGCCTGCAAGATATAAAGAGTAAGCAAAATTTTTCCAAATCAAAGTTTTAGGAATGTCAATGTAGACTTTAACTGCAGTTGCTAGTAAATCTAAATTAGCCTGCAGTTGCGCATGAGATACCACTGTCCCATTGACATTTGGCTTCATGTGAGTTTCAATGAAAATTCCACTTTGATACTGCTTTGAAATGCCAACTTGCACCCATTGATTTACTTTTATCCCCAAAAGATATTCTAAAACTGGAGTGCGGTTATAACCAATGGAGTATTTGCCTGGATATTGCCCCGTATTTTGCTGATAGGTTGGTGGGGTAATAGTTAAATTGCCTCGGATTCCACTAAAATATAAAAAACCAATTCCCCCGTTAAATTGACTAAACATACCGTGGGTTAAATCGACTAAATTAGAATCGATAAAAAAGGGTTTCCAAGAATCAGCACACTTTCCATCAAAAACCTGAGCTGGCATTGCTAGTGAGGAGTGGCTGATATTCCATCTAAATCCAAGATAGGGAGCAAAAGAATAAACTGTTCTTATTGTAAAAGGCTTGAAAAGCCCCATTTTTAAACTACCTTGTTTGGATAACTTGCCGATGTTTCTCGCTTGCCCCCATTGGTTATACTTACAACCTAAAAGTAGCGAGTAAGAGCGCTCGGGCATCGCACTACATATTTTAATTCCAGCATCAGCCATCCAGGTAAAGTTTGCGTTATAGCTAGCTCGAAGATAGAGCGGCATATTTTGATACCCAGTTGTCACATTGGGTAAATTGACTGTCGTGTTGATCCAACTTTGCCAGCCTACTCCAACTCCAACTCCAGCATAAGGGGTATAGGCAATTAACTTCCAAATCATTGGCCATGGAAATTCCACCGTCCCTTTTAAATTAAAACCATCGAGGGCAAAATCAGACTGAAAAAAACCTTGGGAGCTATTCACACTACCGGACGTGACATAAGCATTTTGACTAT
>CAZJSX010000121.1:0-5983 GCA_964548845.1 uncultured bacterium
AGCGCTATCAGCAAAAACTAAAATATCATCTGTAGATGTGTTTGAAACAATCAATTGAGGAGCGTTTGAACTCTTTGACATCTCTTTTTGGCATTTTTCAAATTGCTCTTTATCTCTATTTTTAGCTTTAGCACCAGGATGTTGCTGCAGCACTATAATCGCATCTGAAAGATCTTTTTGATCTATACTTTGTGTCAGCTGTTTCACAAAAGCTGGGAATGCTAAATCAAAATACTCTTCATTATTACCACCAAAATAAACCCAAATCTTTTGGCCCAAATCAAATATTTTCTGGCTTTGCAAAAACTGCCCTCTTTTTTCTACTTTCTGTTCTTCTCTTTTCTTAGCAAGAGCTTGCGCCTGCAAAATAGGATAATATCCTAGACCTATTCTTTGTTCGTGAGGCAAGTCAATTTCAACATTTGTCTCTTGATAGATGGGGTGCTCTGCTAAAGTCGAGTTGGCAAACAGGACTTTGCTAGCAAGTTGCATCACACAAGACGCAACTTGAGAATAGCCTCCTTTAACAAAGGGTTCTGGATTGTCATAGTAAGCTATGCGTTTCACATTGGGGGCTATTTCTTTTAAAGATTTTTGGATAGTCACATCAAAAGGATGCCCTAAATCAGTGAGTACTAAAGTTGCGTTTTGGCAGCTCTTTGCAAGAAGCTTTGCCATCTCTTCTTGCCCTGATTGGTCTAACTCCTCAATATTAAAGGGGATCACTTCAATATGACGATCTTGAAATTTTTTTAAAGCAGGCCCTGATCCATAAACTTGAACTTGATATCCCTGTTTTGAAAGTTCCTGCGCAAAAGTTGAGAAATGATCGGCCGGCCCACCATGGCAGGCAATCAGACAAATAGCCGCAGTTGTTAAATGAAACATAACAATCTCAGTAGATTTAGTTTGAGTCTATTATACACTCTTAATCATTTTAATTAAATCTCTGTACGAAGCTTTTTTGTTAAAAAAATAATTTTAAAAATTATATTCCAAGGATTAATAGTCGATAAGATGAAGCGCTAACACTCTTTAACCCATTTAAGAAATTAGACGACTATGCCTTTGATTTTATCCAAAGCTTTTGCTATATCGTGCAAAATAGATTTAAGAGCTTAAAATGAAACCTCTCAAAAATAACCCTAATCTTAAAGAGGCGCTGATATCTTTAAAACCCTATGAGGCAAAGCCGTTCATTACTATTGAACAGTTGATTCAAGCCTTATCAGGGAAAGGAAGATCTTTAATTGCTGCCTTTCTATCCATTCCATTTTGTCAACCTCTACAAATTCCAGGATTATCAACCCCTTTTGGGGTTGTGATTACTTTTTTTGGTCTAAGAATGATGTTTGGCAAAGAGATCTGGCTTCCTAAAAAAATATTAAATCGGACAATTAACACCCAAACTCTCAAAAAAATTACAGACCGAGTTATTGCCATTTTGGATAAAACAAAACGCTTTATTCATCCTAGACTCCATTTTATGTATCAAACTAAAGCGATGGAAAAGGTCAATGGAGCTTTAATTTGTATACTGGGAATACTCTTAGCTCTTCCCCTGCCCGTTCCTTTAACCAACTTAACATCTGCATGGTCTATTTTTTTAATCAGCCTTGGAATGATCGAAAATGATGGACTGCTGATACTACTGGGGTTTATTTGCACTCTTTTAACTTTTAGCTTTTTCTTAGCAATCTTAATTTCAATTAAACTGATTATCAAAACATGATGAATGAACAACTTAAAAATATCTGGCATTCGATAGAAGTAAACACAGCCTTTGAAAAACTAGGCTCATCTGAAAATGGACTTGGTGATCAAGAGGCTAAAAAGCGATTAAAACAATATGGCTCGAACTTGTTGAATTTAAAAAATATTTGGGCCATCCCCTATATTTTAATTCGTCAGCTTCACAATCCCATTGTCTATGTTCTTTTATTCTCGACCGTTTTAGCTGTTTTATTTGGCAATATTACCGATAGCATTGTTGTTTTTAGCGTTGTGATTTTAAATACGCTGATTGGCTTTATCCAAGAATATAGGGCCCATAAAATTATCAAAGCGCTCTCTTCTATTATCCCTCATAAGACAACTGTTATTCGTGAGGGTCACAAAAAACTCATTCATTCTGTGCATGTTGTTCCCGGAGATGTCGTTGTCTTGGAGGCCGGAGATCGCATTTGTGCAGACCTTAGACTTTTTTCAGTTAAAAACCTGCACTGTGATGAATCCACATTAACTGGAGAATCACTCCCAGTGAATAAACGAATAGAGGCTGTTGACACACACGCCATGATCGCTGATCAAAAATGCATGGCTTTTAATGGAACATATGTCACATCAGGGATGGGTCTAGGTATTGTAATTGCAACAGGACTCAAGACTGAATTTGGCAAAATCTCAGAAATGATTGAACATATTTTGCCTCTTGAAACTCCCATGTCTCTTGCCATAAGAAAAATAGCAACATGGATTACAGTTGGAGTTTTATTGATCAGTATTTTGATGTTTATCATCGGATATTTAAGAGGAAACTCAATTTTTGATGCTGGTTTTTCAGCAATGGCTCTAGCTGTAGCTGCGATCCCCGAAGGACTTCCTGCCATTATCACTATTACCTCATCGATTGGAGTAAGAAGGATGGCTCGTCGACAAGCTATCATCAGACAATTGCCAGCTGTTGAGGCTTTAGGAAGCACAAGCATTATCTGTACTGATAAAACGGGCACCTTAACTTATAATGAGATGACTGTACAAAAAGTATGCACACCATCAGGTTGCGCTTTTATTACAGGCGGGGGCTATACTTTTGAAGGAAGTCTATCGATTCCAGATAATACACCTCATTATCAAGAAATTGGCAAACTGATCAGCGCTGCCATTTTATGTAGCGATGCTTCTTTGTCAGTGAGCTCACAAGGGCTTTCTTTTACAGGCGATCCTACAGAAGTTGCCCTTTTAATTGCAGGAAGAAAGATCAAAATCGATGAAGAGAAATTGCGAGAAGTATGGTCTCGAAAAGATCTTCTCCCTTTTGAATCCGAGCGCAAAATGATGGCCTCTTTAAATACAGTAGATCACGGACAGTCTCTTTTTATCAAGGGAGCTCCTGAGGAAATCTGTGCTCTTTGTGAGCATTTGAACAATGAGGAGACTCAAAAAGAAATAGAAAAAATGGCGCTAGAGGGAATGCGAGTTTTAGCAATCGCTACAAAAACAATAGATCCTTCTATTAATCAAATAGATGAAAAAGATCTCAAAGGTGGTTTCACCCTACTAGGATTAATTGCGATGATTGATCCTCCTCGCAAAGAGGTTTATTTGGCTTTAAAATCGTGTTATAATGCCGGCATTCAAGTAAAGATGATCACTGGAGATCATCCACTAACGGCTCAAGCGATTGGCAAAGACTTGGGTATTTTAGGTGAAGGCAAAGTCATCACAGGCCAAGAGATGAATCAATTAAAAGATGAGGAATGGAAAGAAGCTGCATTAAAGGCTCAAGTTTTTGCAAGAGTTTCTCCTGAACATAAATTAAAACTTGTAGAAACATTTCAACAATGTGGCCATGTTGTGGCTATGACTGGTGATGGGGTTAACGATGCCGCTGCGTTAAAACGGGCAGATATTGGTATTGCAATGGGCATTAAAGGGACAGCAGTTGCCAAAGAGGCCTCTGATATGATTTTAGCAGATGATAACTTTGCCAATATCGAAGCTGCTGTTGAAGAGGGAAGACGCGTGTATGACAATTTAGTTAAAGCTCTAGCCTTTGTTTTGCCAACAAGTTTAGGACAAGCTTTGGTTATTTTATTAGCCGTTTTATTTTTCCCTGTTGACCAAGAACAACTGCTGCATCCCATGTCCCCTGTTCAAATTTTATGGGTCAATTTAGTTGTAGCTGTTGCTCTATCGCTACCACTTGCTTTTGAATCAGCAGAGCCCAATATCATGGCGCGTGCACCGAGAGCTAAAAACACCCCTATCTTAAGCGGGTTCTTGCTCCTTAAAACCTGCACTGTCTCTTTAGTGATGGCGCTGAGCACAATTGGCCTATTTCTTTGGGTTTACAATAACGATATTAAAAATCAGGTTCTAGATAGTTTGGCTCTGTCACATGCACAAACCATGGCAGTGACTTCACTGATGCTCTTTCAAGTCTTTTATCTCTTCAACTGTCGCTTTCTACAACCCTCTACTCTAAAAAAGAAATTTTTTTCTAACCCTTCTATTTTTACAGGAGTTGGACTTGTGATCATTGCGCAAATTGCATTTATTTACTTACCGATTATGAATGAGCTTTTTGATTCTTCAGTAATTAATTTTAAATCGTGGATTATTTCTACAATAACTGCTTTCTCAATTGTGCCAATCATTGCTATTGAAAAGCTATTGCAACAAAAGATTTTTAAGTTGAAAGCGCCACATTAAATTAAGATTTTGCTTTTGCAATGATCTGCTTGAAAAAAGGATCTTTAAACTGCCGATATCTTGCCCCATCTTCACCCACATGACTTGCGATCTTTTCTTTAAGATCAGCGTATTCTTTTAGAGCATCTGGATGCTCTTTTAAGTAATCTCGAAATAAAATGAAATTTTTCCATTCTTCATTTTCTTCAAACATCAAATGTATATGATACCGTCTTAATCCTTGCTCATCATCTGGTAAATCCACTCTGAAATACCATCTATCTATTGTAGAATGATTCTCTCGATGTAAATAGCCCAATTGCTTTAGCTGCTCAGCTGTAACATGTAAATATTTTTGATCGACTAAAATGGCAATATCAATAATCCCTTTACCACCTAATCCTACAACTGCAGTGCTGCCGATATGTTGAAAATCTTTAGTATGAGTAACCAGTTTTAAAATACGATTTTTTTCTTGATAGAACAGCTCAGGTAAACGATTGCTATAAGGTTTGTATGCGTACTTTTCGATCATCTTTTCTATCTTCTTTAAAAGCCGTAGAATACCATACATTCGTCTTTTTGCTTTCAATCTTGCTTGACTATGAGAAAAATAGCAGTTAAGAATGATTGATTAAGAAGTAAGCTCGCAGAATACAAGCGTAGCTCCCTGTAGTCCTTGCCTGTTCAGCAGGGGGCTAATCTCTAAATCAAGCTTTACCAACTAGACGCTTACTCTTCTTCTCTAATACCAGAAGTTGTGCTTCTAGCTTTAAATTTTCTATTTTTAGCTTTAAGGCTTACTTGGCTCACTCTAGAGATTTTTTGATTAGTTTTAGTGCTTCTACTGCTTACACTAAATCTATCATCGTTTATTCGTTTAGTTTCATAAGTTGTTTCCCATGGTCTAATCATTTTTCTATAAGAAGAGTTAAGATCCCATATTGTTTTTACCTTGTTCCAACAAGCTATACCTCTTCGACCCGCTTCTAGTCGCTCTTGGCTTGTAGTTTCTCTTAGAGTTACTCGATATTCTCTTCCCATATAATCTCTACGAATGACAGAGTGATCGGGGGGCATTGCTGCAATGACAGTGACAATACATCCTGCTGCAAAACCAAGCGCAGTTCCTAAGAAAATAATAGGTGCAGAAGCTACATAGAAAATTGATCTACTTATATCCCATGCAAGTGAGCTGGTTGGACGCGTTAATTCCAATGTTTCATTTTCTGCTTCTCTCTCGATTGACCAACCATCAAGAAGATGGGTATTTACTGATGATTGAGTATTTAATAATGATAGAGAACTCATAATAGACCTTTTACTCTAAAATAAATTTACAAAAAATTTTAGTCGAAAGCGATCGACAAAACAAGGCTAAAATTTTAAGCAAAAATTGACTCAAACCTTAAAAATCAAACAAGCGGCTAAGAAACTTAGCCGCTTGTTGCTTGATTATGATAATTCTTTTTCAGCAAAGATTTTTATTGCATCAGCCATAAACCGAGCTAACTTTGGATGCTCGTAATCGTAAACCTCAAAAGTGGGCTTCCATTCAAGACCTACGTAC
>CAZJSX010000122.1:0-5918 GCA_964548845.1 uncultured bacterium
CAGCTCCTTTTAATGTAGTTGCTGCGTTACCAGCTTGTCCACCACCGCCACCACCTCCACCAAAACCACCGACTCCTCCGCTTCCAGCAGCTCCTGAGTCTGCACCAAAACCACCACCACCACCACCAATCGGGAAAGCTGCCCCTGAGCCGCCCGTTCTAGAGCCAGTTGTACCTCCTGCTGCCTGAGTCGTTCCATTAGTTCCAAAACCACCAACTGCTCCGTTTGCACTTGCTGTAGTTCCACCATTAGCAGCGACCCTAACACCACCACCACCAAGTCCTCCTTTAGTTCCCCCTGAACCGTTTCCAACACCACCATTTCCAAACATTCCTCCCCCTCCTGATGCTGTTCTCGATGGATTCAACGATTGTCCAAAAAAACCTCCTCCTCCTCCTGCTGAAGTAGCAGCACCGCCACCACCGCCACCTCCTGTTCCCCCTAATCCACCGCCACCACCTCCAGAAAAATCTAAAATACTTGCAGTTGTTAAGGTATTTCCTCCAGCTCCCCCTTGAGCTACTAAACTGCCACTGAATGTTGTATTAGTTACTGATACATTTGCTTCTTGACCTACAAACAAAGCACTACCAGCACCCAATCCACCACCACCTGTTGCTGCTGGAACTGTCGCAGCTCCTGCTGGTCCCCCTAAAGCTCGCATGTTTGATAAAGTGATATTGTCTATCGATACCGTCCCCCTTTCTATAAAAAATCCTCTAAAACTTGCTCCACCGCTCAAGGTGAATGCTCCACCATTAATCGTAACTGTATCGGTTGTATTGGCAAGATAAATAGGGGGTAGTGGTTGACTTGTGATGGTGATATCAGCTGTAAAGTTAATCGTATTACTGGCATCACCAGTAATCATGATATCAAAAATACCATCTTTTAACTTTGTTTCGGTATCTGCGTCAACGACACGTGAATAAAGATAAATAGGGGTAAAAACTAAACAATAAGTGTATATGATGGTTTTAAAAATTTTCTTCATTTTTTAGTTTAATTTTCAATAAACTAAATACCGGATAAGATTTAAAAACAAAAGAGAAAGAAAAAAATTAATTTGATAGATAATCTAACTTAAGATTCAATTCATTCACGTTGACTCTAGGCTCCCCTAAGATTAGTAATGTTCTTTTCTCTGTCGACTCTTGTATAAAAGCTTGAACTTCTTGCAAACTCATTTTGCGAGCAGAGGCTACCCTTTGAGCTTGCAACAAGGCATTGGCCACACTAATATGGGGATCTAAACCACTTCCAGATGCAGTCACAGCATCGACAGGAAGTGCTAAAGTTTTGCTCAACTTGTTTTCTTTTCGATACAGATCGACTGCCAGTTTTACTTTATCTGCTAGTTTTTGAGATGTTGGCCCTAAATTTGATCCTTGAGAATCTGCAGCATCATATCCTGCAGCAGAAGGCCTTGGATGAAAATATTTTTTAGCTTTAAAATCTTGAGCAATTAACTTGGAACCCAACACTTTAGAAGTTGTCTTATCAATAATTAAACTGCCTTGTGCTTTTTTATGAAAAAGCAGCTGACCAACGGCCCAGACAGCGACTGGGTAAGCGATACCCAAGATTGCAGTAAAGACAAGTAAAGAGATGAACGAAGTTTTAAGTAAAATCCAAGTTTGTTTCATACAAGATTCATCGCGGTTAAGATCATATCGATTAATTTTATTCCAAAAAATGGGAGAGCTACTCCCCCTAATCCATAAATGAGCAAGTTTTTATTCAAAACGTGTGTCGCACTTTTGGTGATCAATTTTACCCCTTTTAAAGCCAATGGAATTAAAAAGATAATGATGATCGCATTGAAAATAACAGTGCTTAAAACAGCACTTTGAGAAGTAGAAAGACGCATCACATTTAATGACTTAAAAAATGGGAAATAAGGTGTTAACATCGCAGGAACAATCACAAAGTATTTTGCTAAATCATTGGCCACACTAAAAGTAGTTAACGCTCCACGAGTCATTAACATTTGCTTGCCTATTTCAATGATTTCAAAAAGCTTTGTGGGATGAGAATCTAAGTCAATCATGTTAGCGGCTTCTTTTGCAGCTTGCGTCCCTGCGTTCATAGCAACCCCTACATCCGACTGAGCAAGCGCTGGAGCATCATTAACGCCATCACCGGTCATCGCAACAAGCTGCCCTTTTTCTTGAAATTTCATTAACTGCTTTAATTTTTCTTCTGGCGAAACTTCTGCAATAAAATCATCTACCCCAACCTCTTTAGCAATCATTGAAGCGGTAATTTCATTATCACCCGTCATCATTACTGTACGAATACCCATCTCTCTAAAGCGATCAAATTTTTCGATAAGACCAGGTTTAATTGTATCTTTTAAGTAAATGACCCCTAAGATGGTGCTCTGATTGGCAACAACAAGCGGAGTTCCTCCTAAACGAGAAACACGCCCGATCTCTTCTTGAATCTTGTGTGGCAGAGGCTTGTTGACAAATTTAGCGATAGAATCTTTGGCCCCTTTTCGGTATTGCATTTTATCGACGTTGACACCACTCATACGCGTTTGAGCGCTAAACGGGATAAACTCCATTTTGGGAGGAGCCTCTTTATACTTTGGATTTTTCTCGATTAACAGCTCTATAACACTGCGCCCTTCTAATGTCTCATCTAAAGCTGATGTTAAAAAACATCCCTTTAAAAATTCTTCTCGTGATTGCTCATCCACGGCGATGAATTCAAAAGCTTTGCGGTTACCAAGAGTAATTGTTCCTGTTTTATCAATTAAAATAGTATCGATATCCCCTGCTGCCTCTACAGAAGATCCACTCATGGCCAGCACATTTTTTTTCATCAACCGATTAATCCCTGCAATACCAATGGAGCTCAATAAGCCAGCAATAGTGGTTGGAATCAAACAAATTAAAAGGGCAATCTGCATGGTGATTGGGATTGTGATACCATAATAATATCCAAAAATTTCCCATGATATAATCATGACTAAGAAAATAAAAGTAAGCCCTGAAAGTAAAATAGTCAAAGCAAGCTCATTAGGAGTCTTTTTTCTTTTAGCAGTTTCAATCAAATTAATCATCCGATCTAAAAAGCTTTGTCCAGGATCAGATGTGATTTTAACTTTAATTTGATCCGATAAAACTTTGGATCCCCCAGTGACAGCACTTTGATCTGTTCCAGAGGCGCGAATGACGGGCTCCGACTCTCCAGTTACTGAAGATTCATCAATGGAGGCCATCCCATGAATAATCTCACCATCTCCTGGAATGACTTCTCCCTCTTTCACTAAAACAACAGATCCTTTCTTCAATTCTTTGGCATTAATTTGGGTAACCTTACCACTTTCATCAATAAGATTTGCCATAGATTCAACTCTAGCATGTCTTAATGACTCTGCTTGAGCTTTGTTGCGACTCTCTGCAATGGTCTCTGCAAAGTTTGCAAAGAGAACTGTAAACCAAAGCCAAATCGAGATGTTAATTGTAAAATGGTGAAACGGGTTGTGATGGAAAAACACTTCGCAAGTAGTAATGATAGCCCCAATTTCTGTAATAAACATTACTGGATTGCGCCAAAGCGAAATTGGATTCAACTTTTGAAAAGATTGAAGCAAAGCTAATAAAAAAAGCTTAGGGGTGAAAAGAGAGGCTGTTTTTTTCATCATAATTTAAAATAGTTTTGAGACGTTCATAAAAAATTGCTCTATAAATGGACCCATGACCAATGCTGGTAAAAATGAAAGAGCCCCAATTAAAATAATGACACTGATTAATAAAACGATAAATGTTGAGCCAAAAACTGGGAAAGAACCAGGTCCTAATGGCAAGTGTTTTTTCATCACAAAAGATCCAGCTAAAGCTAAAATAGGGGTAATCACTAAAAACCTGCCAACCAACATACAAAGCGCTAAAGTGATATTCCAAATAGGAGTGTTTGTTGCAAGTCCAGCAAAGGCACTTCCGTTATTGCCCGCAGCTGAACTATAGGCATAAAGAATTTCACTAAATCCATGTGGCCCTAAATTGCTTCTTGCTCCAGTTCCCCAGGTGCTAATGCAAGCCCATGCCGTGAAACCTAAAATTCCAAGCATGTAAGGAAGAAGTGCAAAAAGTGCAACTTTAACGTCAAAAGCATCGATGCGATTACCTAAATACTCAGGTGTTCTTCCAATAATTAAACCAGCTGTAAAGACTGTTAGAATCACGAATAAAAGCATGTTATAAAGTCCAGCTCCAACTCCTCCCCAAACAACCTCTCCCAATTGAATATTGAGCATGGTGATCATCCCACCAATGGGTGTAAAAGAGTCGTGCATGGAGTTGACTGCTCCACAAGAAGCTGTGGTTGTAACTGTCGCATAAAGAGAAGAGCCTAAAATGCCATTGCGCATCTCTTTTCCTTCTAGATTACCACCAACAAGATTCAAAGAACTTAAAGTTGGAGTCCCTTTAGCTTCATAAATTTGACAGACAAAAAACCCAGCGACAAAAACAATCATCATGGCAATAAAAATGCACCACCCATGACGTTGGTTTCCGATTTCTTTACCAAAATAATAGGTTTGCGCAGCTGGTATTAACAAGATCAGTAAGATCTGTAAAAAATTACTCAATGGAGTTGGATTTTCATAGGGGTGAGCAGAATTGGCACTGGTATACCCCCCACCATTAGTTCCAACAAGCTTAATGGCTTCTTGTGAAGCGATTGGCCCTTGAACAATCGTCTGTTGCTTTTTAGTTTCTATCGTTTGAGCTTGCGTGTATTTGCTAAAATTTTGAGGAACCCCTTGAGAGATAAAAAAGATTGCAGCACAAAAAGCAAGTGGCAGCAAGAGATAATAAGTGACTCGAACTAAATCAACCCAAAAATTTCCAAGTGAGCGAGACGCATGTTGAGCAATTCCTCGGGATAAAGCGGCAGCAACCCCTATCCCCACAGCAGCTGATACAAAATTTTGCAGTGTTAAGGGGATCATTTGCGAAAAGTACGACATCGTCGACTCTCCCTTATAACTTTGCCAATCTGTATTCGTTAAAAAGCTAACTGAGGTATTAAAATTGAGATCGGGACTAAGCCCTTTTACATTTGCCGGATTTAAAGGCAAATATTGCTGAAGCGCTAATAAAACATAGGTGAAAATAAAGCTAGCGAAGCTAAAAGCAAAAACTGCAAAAAGGTACTCTTTCCAATTATGCGATTGATTCGTTTGGATATTACAAATCTTATAAGTGAATTTCTCTAAAGGTTTTAAAAGTGGATCTAGAAAAGTCTTTTCTTGGTAGTTAAGGACTTTATAAAGATATTTTCCTACAGGTTTGGTCAAAACAATTAATAAAACCAAAAATAAAACCAGCTGCCCTATTTCATATAATTGCATTCAAAAACCTCATAACTTTTCCGGCCAGATGATGGTTGCCATGAGATAAATCAATAAAATAAGAGAGAGAACTCCAACGATGATATCAAATAACAAGATCGCCTCACTTTCAGATAAAGGCTCATCTAATCTTAAGCTCATAAAAAAGTCAAAAAAAATCTTTAAATAAACAAACTCATCTTAAGTTGAGCAAGTTAGACTTAAAAAAATCTATTATATAGTAAAGAGCTGGATAGCTAAAATGATGAAGCTCTATAGTTTAAATGCCTTCTAGAGCTTCTTTGTTGATAGAACAAGTTTTTTAGAAAGGTTTCACACCATTTTTATCTAACTCGTTTTCTAAAACTTCAAACCACTGATTATTAATTCCAAGGCTTTGATAAAGCACTGACAAGTCCTCTGATTTTTCTTCAGAAAGTTGATCGAGCTGATAAACCAGGTCATTTGCATTTGTAACTGATGCGCATAGATGATTTCTTACTAAGACATCAGGATATGTTTCATGAGCAATCTGAAGTGTTGGAATATGAGCCAATGCCATTAAAGGACC
>CAZJSX010000123.1:0-5899 GCA_964548845.1 uncultured bacterium
ATATGGGTGTTGTTGAAATGTGACGCTAAAATTTTTTGTAGGGCCTTCTTGTTCTTGAGCTGAAAATGTCGCTTTCCATAAGTGGGATTGGCTATTTTTAATTCGTCTGCTTGCTTCAGCAGCAGTTAGCTCTTCTATCGTCGCGCGATTATTGTGTAAAAGCGATCGCGAAGAAGATGTGCAGCAGCTGAACATAAAACCTCTTGTTATTTTTCCCTTTTGATCCTGGGTATTATAGTTAAAGTTCTAAGTTCTTGGCCAGCTGACAATTCTTTTGTTGAATCATTTGTTGAAAATTTTAGAGCAGAATCTTCTGCAACCATAAGTTGAAAAGTCAAAGATCTTGTTGTCTTATCTTGGGTAACTTTCCCTATAGTGTATTTTCCTTTAAAAACTACGAGATCAGAAAGTGCAAGATCTGCAGAAATGTAATATTGATTGTCGTCATCAACGATTCTCATTTCATCATTATCTTTACTTCGACTATTGGTGCTAGATTTCAAATATAGTAATGCAGTTTTATTTACTTGAAGATCCAGATCCAAGAAAAACACTCTTCCAGAAGGGGTTGAACCTTGTGTAAAAAACTGGGCGTGGGCCCCTTTCTTAAAGTTTTTAATTTCTCTGCAAGCCTCTGGTACACTTAACCCAACTAGAAATTCAGTATGATCAGCTGATGTAGGAGCCAATTCGGTGTTCCTGAGTTTCGCCCAAGAAGCAGAGGTACAACAAAACATAAAAACACACTCTTTTTAGATGTTAAAAACTTTAATGAGTAAATACTTTAAAGAAAATTCATTTTAAAAGAATGAAAATTCTTAAATTTTTAAATAGAATATAAAAATTATAAATCACGCCAATGATGATTATCATTTTCGATGAGTTTGTATGCCTCTTGTGGTCCCCAGCTACCCGATGAGTAATTTGGAAAATTTTGAGGTGGATTTTTCTCCCAATAACTTTGTATAGGATGGACAATTTTCCAAGCTTGCTCGATCAAATCTGCTCTAGAAAATAAAGTAGGGTCATTTTTTAGTGCGTCATAGAGCAAAATTTCATAACCAGTTGAAGCATTGCCTTCATGACTATCAAAACTCTCTTGATAATCAAAATGCATTTTTACCGGCTGTAGCTCCATGCGGCTGCCGGGGACTTTTGCTTTTAAGATGAGTGAAATGGCTTGTCTTGGCTGAAGGAAAAAGCGCAGCTCATTAGCTAAAGCCTCTGGGGGTGTGTTGACAACAGAGAATAGTTTTTTGGGAGCTTGCTTGAAGTGAATAATAATCAAAGCAAGCTTTTCTTTAAGGTGTTTACCTGTGCGGATGTAGAAGGGGACTCCAGACCAACGCCAATTGTCGACAAAAAGTTTAAAGGCTCCAAAAGTTTCTGTATTGGAGTTTTTATCGACATGTTCTTCATCGCGATAAGCTTTAGAATGAGCACCACCGGTTTCGCCTTGACCATATTGCCCACGAACAACATTTGCTTTCACTTGCTCTTCACTCATTGGAGTGATCGATTTTAAAACTTCAATTTTTGCATTGCGAATGGTTTCTGCTTCAAAGCTGCTTGGAGGTTCCATGCAAAGATAGCTGAGCACTTGCAAGATATGGTTTTGAAACATATCTCTTAAGGCTCCTGCTTTGTCATAATAATCGCCCCTTGATTCGACGCCTACTTGCTCAGCAACTGTAATTTGAACATGTTCAATGTAATTGCGATTCCAAATAGGTTCAAAAATACCATTGCCGAATCTGAAAGCTAAAATATTCTGCACCGTTTCTTTGCCTAAATAGTGATCGATTCTCCAGATTTGTGACTCATCCCAATATTTATGTAGAGCGGTATTGAGATCTAAAGCACTTTTTAAATCTCTACCGAATGGCTTTTCTAAAATAATTCGAGTTAAGCGATCTTCTAATTTAGAAAGACCAGCTTCTCCTAAATGATCTGCAACCATTTTGAAAATAGCAGGAGAGATAGCTAAGTAAAAAGTCACTGTCGTTTTTGTAGAGAATTTTTTATCGCATTCTTCGATTCTAGTTTTAAGCATCTGATAGATGCTAGGATCATTAAAATCACCGCTATAATAAGAGAGGCGGGAGGCTAATTTTTGATATAATTCAGGATCGAATTTTCTTTTGCCGTATGTTTGTAAATCTAAGGCGATTTTTTTTTGAAAGCTCTCGTTATTTAAAGGATCTTTTGCAATTCCCAATATTTCAAATTGCTCTGGCATTGCATTATGAAAAAAAATATTGTAAACAGCAGGCATGAGCAATCTTTTTGTCAAATCGCCACTAGCCCCAAAAATCACAATGAGATGGGCCCCTTGTGGCTTTTCAATGACTCGGTTTGCTGTTTGTGTTGAATTTGTTGTCATTTTTTCTCTATTTTATTTCGTGATGTCCGCCAAACATAAAGCGCATTGCAGAACAGACTTTATCGGCAAAGGTGTATTCTCTTCTCGATCTAAATCTAGCATATAAAGCAGAAGTTAATACCTCTGCGGATACGGCCTCTTCAATAGCTGCCATAATAGTCCAGCGTCCTTCTCCAGAGTCAGCAACTCTACCAGAATAGTTCGATAAATCGGGATTATCAGCAAAAGCTTGAGCTGTTAAATCTAATAGCCATGAGCCGACAACACTCCCTCTTCTCCACACTTCTGAAACAGCAGCTAAATCAATTTCATAATCTAAATCATGATGCATATTGGGAGCTGTTTCTGCATCTGTAGTTTGTTGCACCTTATGGCAATTAGCGTTTTTCAAGATTCCAAACCCTTCACCATAGGCCGCCATAATTCCATACTCAATACCATTGTGAACCATTTTGACAAAATGACCAGCACCTGATGGACCACAGTGTAAATATCCATCTTGAGCTGTATCTTTGTATTTTTCTCGACCAGGAGTTACAGGTATAGTTCCTTTGCCAGGAGCAAGAGACTTAAAAATAGGATCGAGATGTTTCACCACTTCAGTTTCACCACCAATCATTAAGCAATAGCCGCGCTCTAATCCCCAAACTCCACCAGATGTTCCACAATCAACATAATGAATTCCTTTAGGCTTGAGATCGCCAGCTCGTCTTCGATCGTCTCTAAAATAAGAATTTCCACCATCAATAATGATATCGTCTTGTTCTAAATGGGGTAAGATCTCCTGAATCACTTGGTCAGTAATACCTGCAGGGACCATCATCCAAAAGGCTCTGGGTTTTTTTAGCTTTTTAGCAACTTCTTCTATGGAACTTGCCCCAACTGCTCCTTCTTTAACTAGAGCATCGACATTTTCTTTATTAGTATCATAGACGACACAATAATGACCTTGTTTCATCAGTCTTCGGACCATGTTTGATCCCATACGGCCAAGTCCAATCATTGCTATTTGCATGCAAAACACTCCAATTTGGCAAATCAGTTTGCCTTAATTCAATTTTTCTGACTTATCAGATCAGGAAAGTAAATTCAAGAAGCAATTCTGAGCAATTCACTTAAACGTTTATTTTTTAACATTTTATTGATTATGAGTTGTCAATAAAAGCATTTGAAGGAAAGCTCTAGAGCTATTGCGTTTTTGATTGAAAATGGAAGCTAATTATTATAAAATATTTCTTTTAACAGGGGTTTTGCATGGGGCAAGTCTTAAGTACGATGAGTAGTCTTATTTTTGGACCAGCCTCTAATGCGCCTCAATTATTAGCAGCAACCTCAACTTTTGGAGCTACTGGCCAAGCTAGGTCGCATCCAACAATTCATCGACCGACACAAGCGTATGAAGTAGTGGTTGTTGAACCACCTTTTCAGCTGTTTACTGTGTCAATTTCAGTTGAAGATAAAAATAGATTGCAATCAGAAGTTACTAGGGTTGCCCAGCAGACAATATCTGGGGCTGCTGTAGAAACTAGTATGCATGTAGATGGTAGACCGATTGAAGGGGGCCGGTCATTAGGAGCTTCAAACGAATCTTTAAAACCGATGAAAATAGCATCACATGCTAAAATGCACGAGCTCCCGGTAAATGGTACAGCTGAAGTGGTAAGAACAAGATCATATAGAGACCTGTCAACCGTTACGAGATCTACAAGCATTGGCTCTCGGGGTCGTAGTTTATCAGAGCGCAAATTGCATTTAACAAGCCCTGACAGGAAACCAAGGCTCACAACTCATCTTATAGAGAGGGGTGATTTTTTCGTTGGCAGTGAAGCAGTATGTAAGTTGGAGGATGATGGAGTTCTCTTTAGTTCGCGTTTTCATGTTCATGTCTTAGATTCTGAAGATGTTTAGAGACATATAAATAATCATATTAATAGGTAAACCATGCAAAAAAAGAGATGCCGATGGGCAGAAAGTGATCCACTAAATCAAAAATACCATGATGAAGAGTGGGGAATTCCCAACATCGATGATCGCACTTTATTCGAGTTTTTAATTTTAGAAGGGGCGCAAGCTGGATTAAGCTGGATTACCATATTAAAGCGAAGAGAAGGGTATCGAAAGGCTTTTGATCATTTTGATCCTATTATCGTATCTAAATATGATCAAAAGAAAAAAGACGAGCTTTTAAAAAATGAAGGCATTATCCGCAATCGACTCAAAATTGAATCGGCAGTTACCAATGCTCAGAATTTTCTATTAGTTCAAAAAGAGTTTTCGAGCTTTGCTCAGTATTTATGGAGTTTTGTAGATTTTAAACCACAAGATAGTCAACTTAAAGACTTTAGTCAAATTCAAGCATCGACTAAAATCTCTGATGCGCTGAGTAGAGATCTTAAAAAGAGGGGATTTAAGTTTGTAGGATCAACCATTTGTTATGCTTATATGCAAGCCATTGGCATGGTTAATGATCATACAATAGACTGCTTTAGACATAAAGAGTGTCAAAAGCATAGTTTAAACTTTTCTTTACCAATTAGTTAACTATCATATTGCTAAAATCATAGTCCTTGATTTATTGGAACCTTAGGAAGGTCTTAAAGTTCGAGGGGCTATGGAGAAGGGCAGTCAGGATAAGTCAAAAAGGTTATTTAGAAGCGGCGTTTTAGAAAAGTTTACCCGGGTTCATCCGGCTTTTGCTATTTCTTACAATTTGCTCATCATTAGCTCTATGCTCTACGTTAACTATAAATTCAGTTATACTCCAAACGTATTAACTGCAATCGGTGTCTTTTTTGCAGGATTTGTCACTTGGACATTGGCTGAATATCTTTTACATCGCTTTTTCTTTCATATTACTGAAAAGCAAAGCGCTTTCTTTGCTAAAGTTGCACACACCGTTCACGGCATTCACCATGACTTTCCAAATGACTATCACAGGCTTTTTATGCCACCAGTTCCAGCAACATTATTTATTGCACTATTTTTTGGCGCGTTTTATCTCGTTATGGGCACAAAGGTGTTTTTGTTTTTGCCGGGCTTTATGCTTGGATATCTCTGTTATGCTTTCACACACTTTAAAATTCATCAAGCCAAAGCTCCTAAAAAACTCAAATGGCTTTGGACGCATCACTTAAAGCATCATTATCAAGAAGATGACAAGGCCTATGGGGTATCGTCTCCGTTTTGGGATATTGTTTTTAGAACATTACCTAAAAAGTCGGTTGTTAAAGATGTGGAAAAAGTAGATGAGCCTAAAGAGAATTCTGCAGGTTAAATCTGCTGAATATCGCACTGAATTTGCTGTTTTAATTCATCTATTGACGAGAATTTTTTTTCAGCCCTAATGAACTTCTTGAAGACAATTTCAGCATGTTGATTTTCATTAAAGTTTGCAATCGAATCCAAAAGATGGACCTCCAATACAGGAACCTTGCGGCTCTGCAATGTAGGAGCATAGCCTAAGTTAGCAATCCCTTGGTAGCTTTTGCCCCCTTGCTCCACTTTGATACTATAGAC
>CAZJSX010000124.1:0-3112 GCA_964548845.1 uncultured bacterium
GGTGTCTTGTCTTGGGTAAACATAGGTCACTGGAAGAATAGGAATATTGGAATTTAGCCTTGCTGGAATGGTGACATTTGCTTTGGTCACTTTCAAATCACCAGACACGTGAGCTTGCTCTAAATTTCCTGTAAATTTTACTTGTCCAAGTAGTGATGCAGATAAAAAATCAAATTGGACTAATTGCCCTTCCTCTAAATCTACGGTTAAGTTGTAGGGCATCCCTTTCTTGAAATTAAAATGAACATCTCCTAAAGCAGAAATTTTACCATCGTTGCCATCATCAGCTTTAAAATGATCGAGGACTAAATGATCTCCACTAGAGTGGGCTTGAAAGTCTAAATTATTTAAAACAAGGCCCAAATAAAGATTTTCATAATAACCGTTTTTAAGAGCAACTGTTCCTTGGATATGGGGGTGTTGTAGTGCCCCATGAAGTTTAAGATCAACTGTGGCATCTCCAGAAATTAAATGTTTCTGAGGGATAGCTAATTGGATGAATGGGTTGATTTGACCTTGATAGAAAACATCCACCATTGAAGATGAAGCTAATTTGACATCATATTTTAGTGGGAAAAAGGAAAGATCAAATGGAATATCGAATTTAATCTTGGCGTCACTGCCATGATTTTCAGTTAGATCAAATTCTCCTTTGATCGATTTTTTATTTAGAGTGACTTCTAGCTGTCCTGAATAGGGATAAGGACTTTGATATTCTTCAACTTTAAGTTGATAAAATTTAGCGCTGAGAGTTCCTTGTGCGTGCGTTGAAATATGATTTAACTCTCCATTTAAATCTACATAGCCTCGCAGATCAAGCAGGGGAAAAAAATAAGAGAGAGAGGTTAATGGGAATCTGTGGATTTGGGCAGTAAATGTACTATCTGTTATTTTTTGGTGTATAAATACCCTTCCAGCGCCCAATTGCAATGCAAGAGGGGAGAATGTAAAATATTCGGGTTTAAACTGCATTTGAATGGGGCTAAGTAAACTGAAAGATTCGTTATAGAGCAGCCCTGTAAATAATCTTAAATTTAAGCTCCAGAAATCATTTTGATAAGTAGCAAGCCCTGCTGATTGTAGCGTGAGATCACCTTGAGTTTGCACTTTAAAATTATATTGATAATTTTTGGATTGAATTAGAGCTTGAACTTGATCAAATCGATAGTTGTGATAGCGCAGTAGTTGACTAGAAGCAAAGAAGTCTCCTTGAAATTTTTCTAAGTGATTCCAGTCGACTTTACCTTTAACCTCTAACGTAAACGCATCGGAGTGGAGTAGAGGGATTCTTAAGTAAGAGCCATAAAGGCGAGTGTCTATTTTTTGTTCTAACCCCAAAGAAGAGGTGCCTAAGTCAAAGATCATTTCTCCTTCAACATCTCCATGTATTTCTTGTTTAAAAAGAGGAGACAAAAAAGCTAAGTTTGGCAAATGACAATTGAGCTTTCCTTGATAAAGATCTTGATGAGCTTGAAAGAAAGAGGTTTTAATTGTATTTTGCCCACATTTGAGTTCGAAATCTTTGAAGTCGTAGTTGTGGAGGTTTTTGAATCTATAAAGAGTGTTTATTTCAACCGGCGCGTGATTAAATTCAGCACTAACAATGATTTGTCCTATATACTGATCTTGGTCTAGAAAAAAAGATAACTGACTTTTTACACCATAGGCAATGAATCGATCATAACATAATTTTGCAGATTCCAGCTCAAGTTTCATTTCTGGATTAAAAAGATCTCCTTTGAAAATAGCGTTGCATTCAGCTTCGCCTTCAATCGGATCTTTTAACCAGATTTTTAAAAAATCCAAGTCATTGAGATGTCCGGCTAAAGAGGTATTTTCAAGTTGGTAATTGCGATTTAAAACCCCTTTACCTTTAAAGTTGAGCAGAGCGCCAAAAGCATGGAGGTGATCTAAAGAGAGCCCTTCTTTAGAAGAGAAACTGAAATGCCCTTCTATGGCTAACGCATGGTGATTTAAAATAGACTGCCATATCTTGGAGTCTTCTGAAGTCGGCTTGGCCACTACATTTAAAGAGCCTTCAAATTGTTTGTCTGTTTTTTTGTTAGAATCAAAAAAACAACCTAATGCTTCCATTGAGCCTTTGGCTTTAAAATGGGCGTTTATAGAGGGGGTTTGGTTGTCAGTAAAATAACTCACCAGTTCATGAGAGGGATCTTGAATGTCTAGCTGCGCTGAGAATCGATCGCGACTATGATTGGCGTTAGCTTTAAGATGCATCTCGACTTGTTTCAAAGTATCACTTGTCAAAGTTGCTGTTGCATAAATTTTATCGCCATGGTTTAAAAAGTTAACTTTTGATTTAAGTTGAATCTTTGGAGGGAGTTTTTGGTCAAAAACAGCAGGGTCGACAAAAACATTTTTCGCTACAACTTCTACATTTAAATTGTAGAAGGGAAGCTTAGGCCAATCAACAGTTTGAGTGGAGGGTTCAAAATCGGGTAGAAAATATAAGGAAACATTTTCTAAGCTTAAATCAAGCCCTTTATTTTTAGAGATGATGAAATAAAGTAGTGATTGATTGAGATTTAATCTTTCAACTTTGAGCCACGTTTTGCCTTGATAGTTAAACTCAATATTTTGGATTTCGAAATCAAAAGGGACAAAACCTTTCGATTTTGTAATTGTAACTTGTGAATGAGTGGCCTCAGAGAGCGTTTCTGTAAGTTTAAAAGTAATCCAATTTTTAACCCAAGGAGTTTGCAATCCAAGGACAACTAAAACAAAGAGGGCAGATAGGATCGTGATTTTAACTTTTAAGAATTTGATGAATCGTCGTTTTTTTTTCATTAGAACGCCTGCCCGATGCTAAAGTAAATTTGATAATGTTTTTTATCATCCGCAATTTTAGTTAATGGAAAACCGATATCTAATCTTAGTGGGCCAATAAAAGAAAAAAAACGGACCCCTACACCTAATGATTTAAGCATATTTGTTTTCCACTTTGGCCAAGTTGTTCGATACACTTGCCCTACATCAAAAAAACCAACTAATTGTAAATCTTTTAGGATCATAAATCTAGGCTCAATGCTCCATAAAAATACCGATTTACCGCCGTCCTCTTTACCGTAAGGGCTTAAAGGGCTCACTTTTT
>CAZJSX010000124.1:3122-5872 GCA_964548845.1 uncultured bacterium
GGCATAAAATCGATAAGGTGGAGGAATGTCATAAAGAATAGTTTTTTGTCTGAAGATAAAACCAAAAACGGCGTTAGTAGCGATCACGATTTTTCGACTAGGAATCACAAATTGATAAAAAGATCCTTCAAATTGAGTTCTATTAAAAGACTCATGCCCTCCAACTAAACTAAAATAGGGTACGAAATTAATAGTTCCCCATCCACCTTGAGTGGGATTGATTAAAACTTGATCGGAAGATTGGGTATTGAAGTTAAACGGGATTCCAAAGAGGGAGTAAAAACCATCATGCTGAGATTGTGTTGTTCTAAATTGGTTAAAAGAAGTTCCTAGCGAGGCTTTAAAATGTTTGCTCAATTTTCTTTCGACAAAGAGCATGGTATCCACCCCTTTTTCACGGAAAGTCGGTTGAATATTTTGAATCAAAACTTCGGAGCGAATCACAAGCTTTTGTCTTTTGCTTAAAAAATCTGGAAACAAAAGTTCGGCCCCTGTCTTTTGTACCTTTTGATTAATGGAGTAATTTAAAGCTAAATCCACCCCTGTTTTTAAAAGATTGCGATTTTGCCAAGTTGCCCCTCCACCAACACCTTCCCAAGTTGTCGTGTAGTTGCCCATCAAAGTTAAATTTCTAAATTTAGAGTCGATGAGTTCGATTGAAATAGGCAATTGACTTTGCTCATCGAGTTTCTCACTGTGCGTGATGGTGACTACAGAAAAAAGTCCTGAATCATAGAGTGCTTTCTCGGTTTCTAAAATTTTATCGGAGTTGTATAAAGCTCCTTGCTTCCAGGCAATTCTATTTTTAATAAAACGGCATCTTACCCTTTGGCTTCCTTTAATGTGGACTTTCCCAAAATAGGCTTTCTCTCCTTCTTTAACTTTTAAGCTGACGGCTACTGTTTTTTGCGCTTGATCAACTATGATATCTAGTGGGCTTGCCTGAGCAAAAGGGAAGCCATTTCGATTCAAAATATGGATGAGCTCTTTTTGGGCCTCCTCTAGCTTTGTAGAGAGGGCTGGTTTATGAAGGCGTAACCCCAACTCCTGGAGTTTGACTTGAGTTAGGTCATAAGAGAAATTTTTATTGGGATCGTCTTGAAGAATCTCAAATTGGTCTAGAAGATAGGGGGTTCCTTTGTAGATAAAAACCTGCATTCTGTACTTGCCAGAAGGCATTCTAAAGGCCCTGGTATTGACGCAGGCGTCGTAGAAGCTATAACCGTGTAAAACATCGATAAAGCCTGGAATGTCCCTTTCTGCTCTGTATTTGAGTGCTGCTAGTGATCTTGGAGGATTTTTTTTATATTCAATGAGGCTGGAGACATCTTTTAAAGATCTCAATTGGCTAAAATTGTTAACCCCTTTAAATTCAATGCCATATCTCTTTTTCTGGTTGCAAAAAAGGTCTTGAGAAGTCCCTAAAAGAGAAAAAACACTTAAAATGCCGATGAGAAGGTCTTTTTTAGTGAGCGGTCGTTTATTCATAAGTTATTGAAAATAACCCAATTAAAAAGTTGAAGTTTCTCAAATTATTTTTCACATACTAGGCTTTTTTAAGATACCAATCAAGCTCTAAAAACAGGGGGCAAAATGGGTAGAATTTACTTGATTTTTTAATCATTTCGTTGTAAAATATGTATGGGTATTAAGACAGGTTTAGCCTCTATGACAAGTTCTATTAGTCCACAATCAGTAGGTGATACTAAGGTTTTAGGTGGCAATTATGACTCTAAATCCAATTTGCTTATTTTAGATGTTTCTATTTCTCAAGGCTTAAATCAAGCTCCTCTGCTGCAAAAGCGCATCTTTGAGATTCACTCTGTAACAGTGCAAGCTCCAAATCAACCTTCAGTCGAACTTGTTAGTGCTAGAGTTAAAGAGAGTGCCGCTGCTGTTTTTGATGCATTTATTGAGCAACTCAAGCAAGGCGATTCCTCTTTTACCAAAGAATTATTTGCAAAAGCTGTCCCTTCTGCTACAAATCAAATGCCGTTCGTAAAAAAAGTGACGATGGGACTGCAGGCTAATGGGCGATCTTTGAGCGGAAATATGAATGTAGAAAATAGTCAGCTTTCCTTGAACAATGAAACAAAATCTTTTTTAAGAGAAACAGTATCTAAAGTCAATCAAGTAGTTCAACCCCAATCGATTCAAAAGATGTTTCAACTTCCGCAATTAGGACAGTGGTTTCAAGGAGCACAATCACCGCAAAAAACGCATCAGTGGGATCACTCTTTTTCGGTTGCTCTAACACCATCTGATCAATCAGATCAAATTTTAAAATTTCTACACCAGAACTTTAAAAAGCTTCGCGAGCGCACATTTCAACTTGAGAGTAAGCTCCAATCACTCGAGCCGCAAATTGCAGCTATGCATGCTTTAAAAGCAAAGATAGAGCAATTGTTGAGAGAAATGAATATAACAGGTGAGAGTGAAGACTTATTAAGAGACAATTTACAGCAGTTAAGAAAAAGTTTTGCTTTCTTTACCGCTTTGGAAAGTAAAATAGCTTCAAATCAAGCTTTAGTTAAAGAGCTTGCTGATTTTTTACTCGTTCGCAATCTGTATGAACACAAAATTAGCAATCCGGGAGTTGCTTTAGTTGGAGCTCAATTGACTCAAGATTGGGAAACGTTTATTCACAAATATCACTTAATAGCATCTGACCAAAATGCTATTGAAGAGCATTTAAATCAAAGCTTAGCTTTAACAGTTACAGACGAAATTCTAGATGAAACTGTCAATAT
>CAZJSX010000125.1:0-5867 GCA_964548845.1 uncultured bacterium
ACAAATGGGCTATCGGAATAAACGGCCTTGGGGATAGGTAGAGGGTCCAAAGAGGTCTTTGAAGCTCTTTACTTGATCAAAATGTGCGAGGAAAATATGCGTAGCAAGAACTTAATCGTTCCACTAATGTGTCTGTTATTTGCCTTTTGTCTAGAGATGCCATTGGCCTCTTTAGCAATGAATATGAAGGTCATTAAAGGTGAGGTGTCACAGGTCGAACAAAAAGAGGTCACGAAAATTTATGCTTCTGATGGTAGCGTTATACATTATAGTAGCTTTGAAGTCCAAAATGACAAAGAAATCCAAATAATACAGCCGAATAAAGACTCTGTTGTTGTTATACAAGTTCTTTCTAATCAACCCACTCGAATCAAAAATAAGCTGTCTGCAAACGGTATTGTTTACCTTGTGAATCCCCAAGGTATCTTTATGGATAAGAATGCTAAAGTTGACGGGGAAAGCTTTTATTTTATAGGTTCTGAGCTTTTAACTGATAACGTTCAAACTGTACTCAATATCAAGCCAACTAGTGGTGATGTTGTTAATCACGGAACTATCCGTACTAATAAAGATGTCTATTTAATGGGTAGACACGTGGTGAATTCCGGAGAGATCCACGCTTTAAATAGGGTGAGTATTTCTAAGACTAACGCTTTAAGTCAACTTGCCGTTCTTCATACAGGAACCATTAAATCTAAAGAAGTTCTAATAGAAGCTTTCGATGGTATTTGTGAGCTTTATGGGAAAATTGACGCGAAAAATACAGTTGAATCTCAGTATGGTGGAACGATTTGTATTTTGGGGCAACAGATTCGATTAATAGGTGCTTATTTAGATGCTTCAGGTACCTTTAGAGGGGGACAAGTCAACTTAGGTGGTGATTTAGCAGGACAAGGGACCCTTTTTAAAGCAAGCCGTACATCAGTAGATCATTCATCAGTGATCGATGTGAGCGCCATCGAATATGGACAGGGGGGGCAGCTTGTCATTTGGTCACAAGATTTAACCTCTTTTGAAGGGGAAGTTTACTCTAGAGGTGGAAGAAGTTTTGGTGATGGTGGCTTGGTTGAGACATCAAGTGCGGGTCATTTGGGAATCTGCAGAGGTAAAGTGAATGTCGATGCCGCTTGTGGACAAAACGGAACATGGGTTTTAGATCCATCAAATATTATCATTCAAGATGGCGATGATGGAATTGATGATTTATCACAAGTTACAGAGTATCCTGCGCAAAATGGTTCGCAAGTAACAGTGAATGTCAAAGCCATTAACAATTTTTCTGGTGGAAAGCTTCAGATATCGGCAACCAATCGTATTACAATCGATGCGAATATCGAAAACATCTCTTCAACCATCGACTTAAGCTTTATAGCCGGTAATCAAATTCGATTTAAAAGTGAAAAAGTAGATGTCCCTAACGGTAAAGTTTCCTTCATCGTTGAAAATAAAGATGAAGGGCAAATTGTTTGCCAAAAGGATTTTAAAAAAATTACAGCTCATGAGCTTGTAGTGATTGCTCCAAAAGGGGAGGGCAATGGCTTTCAAGTGGAGTCGCCAACATTAACGTTAACTACAAGTCTTTTTGCTCGTGGAAATTCAAACTTTCTATTCAATACCGACGTCATTGCTAAAAATAATGATAAACATCAGCTTATTTTACGCTCACAAGACAAAGAGCTTGGCCAAGTGAGTATTCAAGGTTCTTTAAAAGGATTTGATTTAGTTGATTCACAAATCCATTTAAGCGTTGAAGGCCAAAGTGATGTCGGCTCGATGGTTACACAAGGTGCTGCTAATATTGAGTTATTAGGTGGTGGACAGATTTTAGAGCAGGCCGATTTCCAAAATACAAAAAGGCTAGTTTTAGCAAGTCCAAAAGGGACAAGTTTGAAAATTCAAGGTGGTATCAATGCTACGAATGCGTCATCTTTAAAATTGTTTGGAAAGATAGATTGCGTAGGGCCATTTGAAGCAGGTGAAGTCAAACTTTTAAGCCATACATTTATAAATAGTCATAATAATCCGATAGTTATTCATAAAAATATTTCTCAAGAAGCTAAAATTGCCAATTTAAAATTAGTTTCTAGTCAAGCTCGCATCGAAGTTCAAGGGAGCATCTATGTAAATAACTTTGAAGTTTATTCGAAAACAGCTCCTACTTTGTGTGGAGAAGTTTGCGTTTATAACTTTAAAGCGGCAGTTCCAGAATTAAATCTCGTTCATGATTTAGTCGTTTCAGGGCAAATAGATTGTCACAATTTGACAACAAAAGGTGAGAATAAAAAAATCGCTTTCGCTAAGGGGGGTGTATTTAAAGGTAAAACAAAATTCGACCATACTGGAACATTAACGTTAGGGGTAGATGATGAGGTTTGTTTTAATTTCGATCAAAACCTAGACACTCAAAAACAGACGACATTTACAAATGGTGCTATTTTTACTCATGGCGCCATTGAAATGGCTGATTTGAAGTTATTAGGTAAAACGTCTCTTAATTGCCATGATTATCCATGTCAAATTTTTGGGAGCATTGAAGAGCAAGATTGCAATGCACAACTAACTATAGACACAAAAAATGATCAGATCATTTTTGACAAATATGCCAAAGTAAGCGGCTTGGCTCTTACGACGAGCGCATCGTTGAAAATGGATATTCCAGTTTATGTTAAAACTTTTTCAACAACAGCGCCGGCAATACAGTTCAACAATCATTTGATGGTTGAAGATCAGTTGACTACTTATAATATCTGTACTCAAGGGGAAAATAGCCAAATCACCTTACTTGGAAATTGTGAGATTAAAGGATCTGCTGAGTTTAACAATGGCAAATCACTCGTGATGGGAAAAAATAGCCAAACGCTATTCAAGATTGAAAATCGATTAAGCTGCTTAAAAACTTTAGCAAAACTACAAGGGCAATTCGAAGTTCAAGGCCCTATTGACTTTTTAGATATCGAGCTGTTGGATCATTTACAAATGAGCACCAATGGACATGCATTTAATGTAAAACAAAAAGTATCTCAAAGTTTAACAACTTCAAATTTAGAAATTTCAACAGGTAATGGTGAAATTAACTTTGGACAAGAAGTCTATGTCAACAATCTGAAATTGTTTACAACAGTACCAGTGTATTTAGCAGGCAAATTTGAAGTTGTTGATTTGCAAACTAACTCTCCATTATTAACCTTTGCACAAGATGCTATAGTTAAAGGTTTGATCGATGCTAAATCGATTGCCACTTTAGGTAGAGATAAAACTTTTGAGCTCTCTCATGGCGGACTACTAGATGGGGATGCCAAACTTGCCAATACAGGCAAAGTGATTATCGGTAAAAATGAGTCTGACAAACTCTTATTAACTGGTCCTTTCGATCGCTCAAATGGAATAACACTAGCTCAAGGAACAATCCACACTCAATCTAGTACTGTAGATATCGAAGAGCTTTCATTAACCGGTAAGCTGAGTATCTTGAGTGTTGCTGATCTTGGAGAGGGAGAAAATATTTCTTTTCATTCTCAAATTAACGGCTCATACCCACTTTTAGTTCATGCTGGTAAAGCTAAAATTATCTTCAACGATTCCTTAGGTCATAAAGAAGCTCTTATGGGGCTAACTGTGCATGCACAGCTTACAGTTGTCAAAGGGGATATGACGCTAGAAGAGGCAGGTGGAAAATTCTTCACCTCAATTTATTTAGCTAACAACATCAAAGTCATGGATCGAAGTAAAGAAGGGTTATTCTTTTTTGGAAGAATAAACGGCAATTACGATCTAGAACTTATCTCTTATGAAATGGTTCAAATTAAAAAAGAGATTGGTTCTGAAATGGCTGTTAATGCAGTTACCATCACTGCACCTAAAATTCAATTAGCTGCAAGTATCGGCGCTAATGCTGGAGCTATTCATTTTAATGGTAATGTCGATTTATTAGATCATATTAAAGTTGTTAATTGTGGTGTGTCTGGAATTTGCTTTAACGGAAAAGTGAATGGAGACACGGTTTTAGAGTTAAAAGTCAATGATCATAAAGGTAGCATTTGTTTCAATGAAGATGTGGGTAACCAAACTCCACTTCAACATATCATTTTAACAACACATGCTCCTTTAGTTCTCAATAAGAGATTTAATGTCGGCAATTTAGAGACGACTTCTCCGCTCATTACTTTCAATCACGATGTGACGGTACTAGGAACATTAAATACTCGCAGCTTAGCTTTTGAAGGAACCCGTCAAAATGTCCATCTTCAAAAAGGGGGAGTTATTTTAGGTAACGCTTCTTTTAGAAATAAAGGAAATCTTTATTTGGGTATGGATGATTTATCTGCTCTTGAAGTTCAAGGAATTTTATCTCGCTCTGACGGCCCAACCTATGCAAGAGGAATCATCGAAACAAAAGGGCCGATGCTCGATATTGGCACTCTTCATGCAACGGGTAATTTAACATTAAAGTCTAGCCATGAAGAAGGGTCACGCTTTAACTTTAGCGCCACAATTGATGGAGAGCATCAAGTTAAAGTGCAAAATGAAAAAGGATCTGTCTATTTCTATGATCTAGTTGGTTATGCACGCCCACTTGCAGCTTTAGAAGTAGAAGCTAGAGTGCTTCACTTACAAAAAGATGTTCAAGTCAGTCATGGTAATATTGAGTTATTAGCAGATGTCAAATTGTTAAATCACTCTTCATTAAAGAGCTCTCAAGGAAAAAAAATCTTGATCAGCGGGTCATTAGAAGGGGAATATGATTTATCAGTCGTGGCTTCAAATCCAGAAGCTGTACTTTGTATTAATGGAACTATTGGACAAAGAGAGCCAATTAATCGCCTTGTCCTACATACGCTTCAACCGCTTGATTTTGAGCAACCAATAACTGTCTATTGCCTAGAGACTACAAGCCCACAGCTTACTTTCAATAGTGATGTCGAAATTAGAAAAGAAATTCAAGCTATTGATGTTTGTTTAGCCTCAGAAAAGAGCAATTTTGCTATTTTAGAAGGGGGCGTGATCAAGGGGAATCTGATTTTGAATAATAGCTCTGCTATTACAACACTCGGTCACCATTCATCAAGCACCTTAACTATTGATGGCGCTTTAAATGTTCAGTCGGCTCATACCTTAGCTCAAGGGGTTATTGAAACAACGTCGCAACCGATCAAATTTGAAAAAATCACTTTAACAGGTCCGTTAAAAGTAGCTAGCAGTGCCTTGCAAACTCAAGGCAACAGCATTACTTTTAAAAGCAAGGTTGAAGGAGAGCGTCATTTAGAAGTAGATGCGGGCAGTTCAACAGTGGCTTTTATGGAAACGGTCGGCCATGAGCACAAGTTAAAATCACTTATCGTTCAAGGATCGCAAATTATTATCGATCAAAATATCACAGTTGGTGATGGATTTGTCACTTTCAAAGGTGATGTTGAGCTCAACCAATCGATTTTATTGAGCAATGAGGGGGCCGCTGCAATCACTTTCTTAGGACATTTGAATGGTAAAAATGATCTCGAAGTGTTCAATAAAAATGAGCGCGGATCGATTGTCTTTGCAAAATCTGTCGGTGGAAATGTTGCATTGCAAAGCTTAAATTTAAAAACTAAAAATGCAATAGAGTTCCCATCTCAAGTAGATGTCAATAATTTGATTACGACATCGCCAACACTTACATTTGCTGATGAAGTTGTTGTTCGCGATCAAGTCATTGCTCACAATGTGATTGCTAAAGGAAAATATAGATCGGTTCGATTCTTAGGTGATGGTCAATTTTCAGGTATTGCTGCTTTTGATCGCATTAGCTCCCTTGTTTTAGGTAGTAAAGATAGTTCTAAATTTAACTTCTGTGGTCCTTTATCAGTGCTTGATGGAGTTTTAATCACTCA
>CAZJSX010000126.1:0-1978 GCA_964548845.1 uncultured bacterium
AGAGGGAACAATCAGAGCACAAGGTGCCAAAAATGCAACAACAAAACTCTTAGTTGCTTCATTAGTATCAGACCAATTGTGCGTTTTAAATAACGTTCCAAATATCGGCGATGTTGAAATCACTTTAGATCTTTGTCGTGAACTTGGCAGTGACATTAAATGGGACAAAGAAAAGAAGCGGATCGAAATTATCACTAAAGAGCTAAAAACTTCATATATCCCACAACGCTTTTCTGGAGCTAACCGAATTCCAATCTTAATGATTGGCGCTCTTTTAGGACGCACACAAGAAGACATCATTGTCCCCACTGCCGGTGGTGACAATATCGGCCAAAGACCTATTAACTTTCACATCCACGCTTTAGAGACTTTAGGCGCTCGCATTGAATCACGCATGATGAAAAAAGAGGGAGCTTATTTTGCTCAAGCTCATCAAGGATTAAAAGGTGGAGTCATTAGACTTAGCTATCCATCGGTGGGTGCTACTGAGAATGCTATTTTGGCAGCTGTTCGCGCCGAAGGTAATACCGCTATTCACAATGCAGCCATTGAACCTGAAATTATTGAGCTTGTCTTGTTCTTACAAAAGCTGGGCGCTATTATTTCATTTGATGTCGATCGCACGATCTACATTCAAGGAATTAAACATTTCCATCCTGTTGAACATACTATCATGTCCGATCGCATTGAAGCAGCATCTTACGCCATTGCTGCCATTAGCACCAAAGGACGGGTATTTGTTGAAGGGGCAGAACATCTTCATATGATCACCTTCTTAAATCGCCTGCGAGAGCTTGGCGGTGGATTTGATGTTAAACCAGGTGGAATTGAATTTTACTATAAAGGTGAGCTCAACGGTGGCATGCATTTAGAAACAGATGTTCACCCAGGGTTTATGACAGATTGGCAACAACCTTTTGCTGTTTTGTTAACACAAACTCAAGGAACTTCTGTCATTCATGAAACAGTATACGAAAACCGTTTCGGCTATATGGAAATGCTCAAGAAAATGGGTGCTCAAGTCGAACTCTTCACTCAGTGCCTTGGCGGCAAGTGCTGTCGTTTTGCAACTCGCAACTATTTACACAGCGCAGTTATCAAAGGATGCACTCCCCTACACGCCTCAGACATTGTTATTCCTGATTTAAGAGCTGGCTTTGCTTATGTGCTAGCTGCCCTACTCGCAAAAGGGCAATCTAAGATTAGAGGGGTAGCCATGTTAGAAAGAGGTTATGACTCTTACATTGAAAAACTCAACTCTCTTGGTGCGAATATTAAATTAGTCCAACCAAGTAAAGAAGAGCATCCTAAAAATGCTGCGGCTAAAGCTGAATTGGCCTCTAGTTAATTGCGGCCATAGTCTTTAACCAATTTTGCTTGTGCTAGCCTTGCCCATTCGTTGTTTTGGCTAGCAATCATTTCAAGTTGCTTCACAGCCAAATCCTTTTTCCCCTGAAGCTTGTAGATTTCTGCTCTCAAATACATGGCTTTAGCTTGAAACTTTGAGTTTCGGCCATTATTAATCACTTTAGATAAATAGATCTCAGCTTGTTCATATTGCCCTAATAAGCGATAGCAATAGCTTTGCTGCAAGGCCAGCTCTTCATTTTGGCTTTGTACTATCGATGCTAGTTCCGCTTGCTCCAGATGCTCCAAAGCTTCTTTTAAACTCCCTTTAGCAATCGCTATTTGCGATAACTCATAAAAGGCTTTTTCTAAAAGAGGGTCTTTGAAAGTATTGAGATGGTGATAATTTTCAATGAGCTCTTTTAATATTTTCTCTGACAAAGCAAGCGATCCTTTTTGCCCATGCGCTAATCCTAAAGACAACTTGGCCTGAGAGACTAAATTAAAATCTAATTCATCATGTTCTTGAAATTTTGAAATAACAGATTGAAGATGGACGATAGCTTTTTCAATTTGAATCAGCCGTTGATTTTCTTTGAGCAAATTTGCGGACTCTAAATAGACCTGCCCA
>CAZJSX010000126.1:1988-5789 GCA_964548845.1 uncultured bacterium
AGCATAATTTGATGATAGAGGCAAGCCAAAGACTCTTTTTCATTTAAATCTATAAACTTTGTCTCTGAAGCTTTTAAAGAGGATGCTTTTGCTTGACTAAACCAGTCGATGCTTTGATTAAAATATTCAAGCTGGCTCGGTTTTTTCAAAGCTTTAGAAGCTTTATTTTTATAAGCCAACCCGAGCAAGTAATAGCTCTTAATAGTCTCAAGGCTTGTTTTAAAGCGCCCTTGCATTGATTTTAAATGCTCAAGGGGCTCATTTAACCCTGATAAGTATTCTTCATCACTATAATAGCTAAGGTAAGCATGTGCTGCTTGTGAATAGTTGGGGTAATTCTCGTATAGTTTTTTGAGATACGCTTTCACTTCATTTGGATCTGCATTTTCTTTACGCGCACACTCTGCAAGCTCAAATAAACTTTCTGCCATTTTTTCAAAATGAGGATAGCGCTCCACCAACATTAAAAAATAGTTTTTGGCGCGAGAAAAGTTTTGGCTTTGTTTATAGAGCTTAGCCAATAAGAAAAGTTTTTGATCTGAAAAGGCTTTCTCTTCTTTAGCGCAGAGATCAAGAACTTCAATTCCCTTTTTAAAGTCACTTTCATCTCCCCTTATCTCTAATAGTTTTAAACAAAGCTCTGCTTGTAAATAGCGCAAACCATTCAAATTCTCACTTTTCTCCAGCAGCTCTTTTTCTTTCTCTATGAGCAATTCCAGATTTTGATAAGCTTTCAAGAGCAAACTCTCACTTTGCTTATCGGCTTGAATCTGAATCCAATTTTTTATGGCCAAACAAGCTTTTTTAGGGAACTTAAGCTTTAAATAATGATAGCTTTGGATAAACGATTCTAAGGCTTTTTGCTTGGCTTGCTCTTTATTAATAAAAGTTGGGCTCTGCGCATAGAAAACTCCCTGATTATACCACGCTTTACCAAAGTTTTTGCTCTTTTCATACTTATTAGACGTCAACCTTTGATAGATTTGAGCTTTTTTAGAAGCTTCGGTTTCCCATTCGGCTTGAATAAGCCCCATTTCAAGCTCCCCTTCAAGGGATTGAAAAGTAGCATTAGCGCAAAACTCTTCAAAAGAAGAGGTGTTTTCAGAACTATTTATTAATTGATGAGACAATAGAAGTGTGCGACCAAGAGCTAATATCGTTTTATCTGATGGAGCTTGCTTATGCAGTCTTTCAAAAGCTTCTTTAGCTTCATGAAGCTCTTTTTCTTTTAATAAGTCAGAGACGGAAGACATTTGAGCCAACTTCAAGCAAGAGTTACCTAAAAAGTATAATCCTTGTTCTTCTTCGTTAGAAAGTGATCCCTCTTTTAAATTTAAGATCCCTTTTAGCGACTCTTTGGCCTGCTCATATTGACCAAGGTGATAGCAAGCTAGCCCTTTTAGGTAGCTTTTTTCAACTCGAACTAAAGAATCACAGCCATCAAAAGATGGATCATCTATTAGATTAACAACTTTGCCAAACTCTTTGTCGTCCAAAGCTATTTTAGCCAACCACAGTTTGAGCGAAGCTAATTGAGAGGGCTCTTTAAGTTCATTTAAGAGACTTTCAAAAGCAACCTTTGCTTGCGCGCGCTCCCCTAACAAAAAGTAAAAACGGCCCATTTCTAACTTAATGGCCTGCTGCTTGCTTTTAGCAAACCCACAAGATAAAAACTCTTTACAATATTGAGCCCCTTTTAAAAGCTCACCAAGCTCTTTAGTCGCCATAATTAATCGATAAAAGCTATCGACATCAAAAAGTGCTGGAAAAAGCTCTCTGGCTTGCGACAATAGGTTTTGAGCTTTTTTATATTGCCCATGATGAAAACAACATGCAGCGATTTTTATTCGAAGTTGATAAGCCAATTTACTTTGTCCAATTGGAATATATACTCCCAGCTCTAAGGCGCTCAAGACTTCTTCGAATAATATCAAAGCTTCTTGATAGTGCTCATCTTCATAACAGCTCATAGCCTGTTTGAATCTCTCTTCAATATGGTAGTCAATTTGACTTTTGAGTTGAAGATAGTATCTTTGATCTGGAATCTCCCATAAGTTAATTTCAAACCCCTCTTTCAAATCATTAAGTGTTTTTAGAGCCAGCTGTTTTTCTCCTTCTCGATCAAAAATCTGGGCCTTAACAATCTCTCTTTTGTAAAGAACACCTTTAGTCATCCCCTCTTTTAAAAGTTGATCAAAACGCCTTCTAGCCTGTCCAAATTTACCTAGAAAAAGCTCTGTTTGAGCTAAGAAAAGAAGGATCTCATTATACTCTGCCTCATCTAACCACGTTTTGGGTTCGAGTTTTAATATCTCACCAAAAAGTTGCTCTGCTTTTGCATAATGCTGTGTATCTAATTCAGCCAATGCCTCCACCCGAAGTGCATTAAGTTGATGTGCGAGTTCCCCTTTTTTCATCTCTTTATGAGAATTGGAATGTAAAGATGCAGAAATAAGGGTCAGTGACAACAAAAAGCAAACCCGAACTGAATATTTTTTCATAAAAGATGACTTTTTTTACAATTTTTGAGGCCATATATACATCATTTTTGGCAAAAGTCAAAAAAGAAATTCAAAAAAAAACATATTTTTTTATTTTTGTAAAAAATTGAATTTCCTCTCGTAAATTAGCCAAAATTTTGATTTTTAATTCACTACTTTTAACAAAAAAAACAAAATTGTTAATTAATTAGTTGAAATATATTAGTTAGAATGAATATTCAGTGAATTATGAGAAGACTAGATATGTTAATACAAAATCTAGCGATGGGCAAAACAGTCCATTACATAAGCCGCCTTTAAAGCCGATGGGCCGTTAGTTATTCGGCAGTGAAGACGGAATAAGTGTACTCAGGAACAATAAAAGTCTCTTTGAGAGAAAAGAGCCTCTAATGAGGCATTAAATTCTTAAAGAGATAAAATCTTCAAAGTAGAGGAAAGGAAGATACTATGTTGGCAAAAAAATCAAGCAAGAGAAAAAGAACAGCGACTAAAAAGTCAGCTCATAGAAAAGCTGGTAAAAAAGCCGCTCATACAAGAGCAGCTAAAAAAGCTGTTCGTAGAAAAGCTGCTAAAAAAGGCGCTCGTAAAAAAGCTTCTAAAAAAGCCGCTCACAGAAAAGCTGGCAAAAAAGGCGCTCGTAAAAAAGCTTCTAAAAAAGCCGCTCATAGAAAAGCTGGCAAGAAAGTAGCTCGTAAAAAAGCTTCTAAAAAAGCCGCTCATAAAAAAGCTGGTAAAAAAGCTGCTGCTACTAAAGCCCGTAAAAAAGCTGCTCATAGAAAAGCTGGCAAAAAAGCCGCTGCTACTAAAGCTAGAAAGAAAGCTGTTCGCAGAAAAGCTGCTAAAAAAGCTCACCTAACTTTAGGTCACCATGTGAACCATCCGCCATCTTTAAATTCTGAAGTTTAAGAATTTAGAGCTGTAAATCTTTATAATATCAAGGGGGGAAATTTCCCCCCTTTTTCATTTCACCAATCAAATTAACCGTAGTCTTTTATTACTTTTTATAATAAATTAGTTTCCGTTTTTATTATAAAAGGGTCATTTTTTGAAATTTACTTGTTTAGCCACAGATAAGAAAAGTAAAGCCAGATTAGGGCGAATTGAGACCGAACATGGAGTGATTGAAACCCCTATCTTTATGCCAGTCGGGACAAGAGCTGCTGTTAAAACTTTATTACACAGTCAGTTAAAGGACATTTCAGCTCAGATTATCTTAGCCAACACCTACCATATGATGCTGAAACCAGGGATGGACATTATTAGAAAAGCGGGTGGGCTTCACGCTTTTATGAATTGGGAC
>CAZJSX010000127.1:0-2896 GCA_964548845.1 uncultured bacterium
AGTTAATTCTAAAGAGTTCATCACAATTCTTGGAACATAAATTGCCTTTATTATAAGGTAATTCTATCCCAAGAACAAGTATCAATATCTTTTTAGTTTCTCAATTGCCCTTTTTTTGTATAATAAGATTAAAAAAAATTATGCCTATTATTTGGAGATATCTTTACAAGCAGTTCTTCAAAGTTTTTTTATTGACGACGTTTTCATTTATTTTTATTTTAATTGTGACCCGTCTTAAAGAAATTGCTCGCTTTATTTCACTTACTCCCAGTATCAAGTATGTTTTTTTATTCATTATCAACATTATCCCTTATATATTGCCAATTGCGATTCCTATTGCCTGCCTGCTCTCAGTGATTTTACTTTTTCAAAAACTCTCCCTCACTCATGAATTAACGGCGTTGCGCGCGCTAGGATACAGCCTCTCATCTATTATCTTTCCCCTTTTAGCTGTTGCTTCAATCCTCTCACTTGTCAATTTTTGCGTCATTTCAGAGCTCACTAGCCACAGTCAAATTTACTCGCGAAAAGTCATTAATGATTTAATGGCAAGCAACCCTTTTTATCTTCTTGAAAATAGAGATAAGCTGCGAAAAAGAGATTTTTATGTCGATATGGAAATTCAAGAGCGAGGCAAGATCGCTCAAAATTTAATCATCATCACTCCAGATAAACATGGGAAACAACTCAATATGATGTTGATTGATAAAATGAAAATCGAAGATGGCAAATTAATAGCTCCATCTATTCACATGATATCTATGCCTCCCACAGAAGGAGAAAATTACGATCATTTAATTATTGAAAATGGCAAAGACATCTCAAGCTCTGCTGCGGAATTAACCCAAATGATGCATAAAACCCATCTACATCTCGATCCTCATCACTTGGCTATGCCGTTTTTATTGATCTCACTTGATCAGGCCAAAGCAAAACTAAAAATGCTTCAACAAAAAGATGTCGAGCAAGTTGCTAAAACAAAAAAAGAAATCTCATTTTTTTATTCAGAAATTGCCAAAAGAATTTCTATTGGGTTGTCGGTTTTTACTTTCACATTACTTGGGATTAGTTTCTCAATTGAAATTGGACGAAACAAAAGAAGAATGCCTTTTGTTATTTTATTTTTATTAGCTACAGTTGGGCTCATCAGCTTTTTTATGGGCAAAATGTTTCACCATGCTTTTCCTCTTGCCCTTTGCGTCTACTTTTTTCCACATCTTTTATGCATTTCTGCCTCGCTAACTCATCTTTTTCGAATCAAACATGGGATTGAATAAATGAGCGTTTGGAGCCGTTACCTCATCAAAGAAACTTCAAAGATTTTTATTTTTTTTATCTTTGCACTCTATTTTTTATTTTCACTAATCGATTACTCAAGTCGCATTGACTACTACAATACACTTCCTCTAAAAAGCATTATCACCTACTACATCTGCATCCTCTCTCAAAAAAGTGAGCTCTTAATCCCCTTTGCCTTTTTAGCCACGATCATCAGAGTTTTATTTTTGATTAACCACAATAATGAGCTTGTCTCGATGTTGATGTCCGGACGCTCTTACAAAAAACTGCTCCGCCCTCTATTTATTTTCGCTCTAGCATTATCGGCTATTTTATATCTTAACTTTCAATTTTTAGAGCCTCATGCTCAGAAAAAAATTCAGATGATTAAGCAAAACAAAAAGTCTAAAAAAGAGGTTAGGGTTCGATCTTTTATTTTAGATGATGGCTCTAAATTGATCTTCAGCCACTTTGATTTTGATAGCAACTCATTAGAAAAAGTCTACTGGCTTAAGTCCTCAGGCCACTTCTATTATATGCAATCGCTCTATCCTTTTAGCAATCCCCCTATTGGCCATTATGTCTATGAATTTACAAGCTCAGCAAATCAAGACATCACACTAGAATCTCAAGCCGATGCCAGACCTTTTCATGATATGAAGCTAGAGTTCAATCCACTTGTAGGGAGTTTATTCTCAGCGCGCACCTATTCGATCACTTCATTAATTAAGAGCATTTATCAAAAAAAACCTCTTGTTAATGTCGATCGCGCTGAGCTTTTGACACTGCTTCATTATAAGCTAGCCTTCCCTCTGATCCCGCTCTTTATATTGATGACCCTTATCCCCATCTGCACCAAATTTTCGCGCCATAGCCCAGTCTTTATCATCTATATGATCTCGATTGCGCTGCTGCTCTCTTTTTACACTTTAATGGACGCTTGCACTATTTTGAGTGAGAATAAACTCATTTTCCCGCCATTGGCCATTTGGCTCCCATTTATCCTCTATTTTGCTATCCCTCTAAAGCGCTTTATCCGCTATTGAGTTTTAAGACACTTATGCGATCCATCGCAATAGGGCATATTTTTAGATAACCCACATCCACAAATAGAAACGACTTTATCTTCTTCAAAAGTGACGCGATAAGGCTCTGCGCCACATCCTTTGTGTGAGCCATCGCAATAAGGGGGATTTTTAGTTTTGCCGCAGCTACAAAAAGATTTTTTCTCCCCAGCTTTAACCGGGATCTTATAAGAATGATCTTGCCAACGCATCTGTTTCTCCATCTATTTTTTTAGACCGATCTGTTGTAGCATATTGGCCTAAAAAATGATATTGCAACCATTTATCTTAAGCTGCTATGGGTGGCTTTTGACCTATTCTTTTGAATTTTAGATATGAACAACTCTTCTAAACCCTCTATCGTAGCCATTTTAGCCCTCTTCATTGTCCCGCTTGACTTTATTTATTTTGCCCTTTCACTTCCCTTATTACAAAAGCAGCTGAATATTCCCATCTCCACACTCTATTGGATTTTAAATGCCGCTTTTTTAAGTTTGGTCATCGCCTCCCCACTTTGCACCCAATTAGCTTTAAGATACTCTTTTAAAAAAACG
>CAZJSX010000127.1:2906-5777 GCA_964548845.1 uncultured bacterium
AGGCCCATCCACGACGAGCGGCGCGTCAGCTCCGCGCTTTAGCTCTAGCCCTTTATGCTCTTAGCCCGCTCTTATTTTTTCTAAAGCTTTCTTTTGGTTCTATCGTTTTAATTAGAGTTTTACAAGGACTTGCTCTATCGCTAATGATCCCAAGTACCCTTCAAGCTTTGGTAGATCACTCGAAATTTAAGTTTTATATTCTCCCCATAGCGCCATTACTAGCGACACTTTTAACTTTGTTTGCTACCCCCAATCTTTACTGGCCATGGATCTTTGCTATTCCGGCATTTTATGCAGCTTTGTTAATTTTAGGGGTCCTCTTTGTTAAAAGTGAAGAAGGACAAAAGATTCATTCGGATTATTTAGGGGCTATTTTTAGTGGGTCAATATTTGGAATGGTCTTTTTAGGTATTATAGGATGGGCTTATTGGTCAATCGGGATCTCGATCATGATTTTCTTTTTTGCCTTTTTGATTTTGCAACTCACTTTCTACTTTGAAAGAAAGCTCGAACATCCCCTGCTTCAATTTAAAATTTTTAAAGATAAGTTCTCTTTTACAACCCTTATCCCTCTTTATATTTTTCAATTCACTCTGTGGCCTACACTCATTTTAGTTATTCTCTACATCGTAGCCATAAAAGATCTTCATGTTATTTCTTTAGCTATCCCTTTTCTCACCTTTGCCATAGCTATCTACTTAGGATCGCTGCTCTCTTTATCGGCATATAAAAAAAAGCTCGTCAAGTCGTGCTTAACATTAGCTCTATTTTTAGCAGCGAGCTCTTATTTTTTACTTTCACTGATCTTCAGTAAAAGCTCTATCCTCTTTTTATCGCTGCCACTGGCATTACTTGGTTTTAGCTATGGAATTTTGTATCTCAATAGTACCCTGCAAGCCAAACTGATTTTCTCAAAACCCCTTTTACTTAAAGGTTTTGTCTTTTACGAGACGCTACAATATTTAGCAGCATCGTCGGGATTGTCAATAGGGCTATATCTCTTTATTAAGAATTTTAAGATTCACTTTTATAGGCTCTTAGAGATGAGTGGCAATCCATTTAATGGCTCTATTTCAAGTCTATTTTTAGATTTGAATCAAGCAAACTCACTACTTTTTCCGTTCAAAAAAGCTTTTATTTCTGCTTGTAGCTATGGGCTACATACAGTCACTGCGACCTTTGCCTGGATTTTATTTTTAACTTTAATCTTTAGTGCCGTTTCTATTTCCAATAAAGCAACACATTCTGATCATTAGAATTCTAGACTTAATTTAAAAAACATTGAGATAAAAAATATGAACCTCAATGACTTACTTTGAGGATTTTTTATTTTTTGCTCTTTGTTCTTCTTTCTCTTTAGCTTGCATCAATCGATGCTCTCTGCGCTTTTGAGCATCTTCATAGCGCCTTTTCTCTTCAGCTGTCTCTGGGATTACTTCTGGAACTGCGGTCGGATGATTGAATTGATCAAGAGCAACAAAGGTAAAAAAAGCAGAGACGACTTTACGAGATTCATTTTCTGAAGTTGCTGCTGTCATCACGTTAATGCCCACTTCCATAGAAGTTGTCCACGCGCGATTGACGGCTGCCGAAAAGACTAAGATTTCCCCACGCATAGCAGGTGATAAAAAGCGTAAAGAATCCACAATTAACGTAGCGCAAGTTTTTCCAGAGTGTTTTTTGGCACAAGCTGCAGCTAGCATATCGGCAATCTCCATGACACGACCGCCAAAGACAGTATTGTTAGAGTTGAGATCATTGGGGTAAATCTCATGATGATGCCCTTCGATCTTTGATGCTGAGACTGGTTTTGGAGTCAGTTGCTTCATAATATTGCCCTCTTGAAATAAGAGTGGGATATACTTTAAGAGGGCTTTTATCTGCAAGTAAGGGCTAACTATTATTTAAGTATCGCTTAAGCAATGACCCAAGCTTGATGATAAAGATGATGGAGCAATGCTGTCATGGGAGCAAAGGCAATGATTGCATAGACCCAGCGGTATTTAGTTGTAAAATACCTTAAGTATTTAACAGCAATTAGCAAAAGAACAAACACTGCATTTAATCCTACCGTGAAGAATATCCCTTCGGCTATTTTATCTTGCCCAAAAGCATTAATCCCAAGGGCAATGTTTTGACAAAACCCTAGAACCACTGCAAAGACCTTCCAAAGTCTAAAAGCAGTCGTCTCCCCTTTTTTAAGAAAGTCTGGAGTTTTTTTTTCTAAGCTAGATAATGTTTTAATAAAATTCATTTTCTTCTCCTTTAGATTCATCATGACTTTCGATGCACTACCTAATTTTCTGCCGATTGTTTTAATTTAACAACAAAAAAATAAAGCATGAAATTAAAGCCGATGAACTAAAAAAGGTTGTAGATGAACTTAGAATATTATACTTAGCTGAGCTTGGCTATCGCTTGATTTAAAAAATCAAACATCTGATCGATTTCAACAAAGCTATTGTAGAAAGAAAAAGAGACCCTTAAAAGAGAGCTCTCTTTAAGATGTGATAAAGCAGGTTGCGCACAAAGATGACCTGAGCGAAGAGCAACCCCCTTAAAATTTAAAAGGGAGGCTAAATCAAGGTTATGAATCCCCTCTACTTTAAAGCTAATTAAAGAAGCTTGAGGATAGATCTTGGGAAGAAAAAGATGAACTTTAGGAATAGCTTTTAGTTTTTTTAGAGCATACTCTAAAAGTGCATGCTCTTTTTTCTCAATAGTCTCAAAACCTAAATCTTTTAAATAACTAATCGCAGCACCAAAACCTATCACTGCTGCAATATTAGGTGTTCCCGCTTCAAATTTATAGGGAAGCTGATTGTATGTACTCTCTGACAAATGAACTGTTTCAATCATATCGCCTCCCCC
>CAZJSX010000128.1:0-5752 GCA_964548845.1 uncultured bacterium
GATCCTTTGAACTGAATTTCATGCATTTGGGTTTCTAGCGCTTTGCAGAAATATTCAAGCCAACTAGTCATATCCATATTGTTATTTCTGACTGATTGAAGCGCATAGTAGTAATCTTGCCTATTTCGGTCATAATATTCGCTAATGGTGAAAAGTTTTTTAAAATCGTATCCTGAACGGTAAAGGCACAGAGTGGAAAGAAGCCGAGAAGTCCTACCGTTTCCATCTACAAACGGGTGAATGTGAACGAGCTGGAAATGGGCTATCCCGGCAGCAAGAACCGGAGGAATGGTGTGTTCATTTTGTAGCCAATTAGTTAGCTCAGCCATTAAAACGGGGACGTCGTAAGGCGCCGGTGGAGTATAGATGATCTCTTTGGTTTTCGAGTTAGCAGCGTAATTTTGAATGGTTCTGTATTGTCCTGGCTGTGCTGTATTGCCTCTTACCCCTTCTACTAAGCGTTTATGAATTTCTCTGATTAAGCTTTCAGTGATCGTGCCTTGCGAAGCAACATAGCCGGCAACAAAATCAAATGCTTTTTTATAATTGAGTAATTCTTTGACATCTTCAGAGTCAACGCCCTGCATTTTTTCCCCCGAGATGAGTCTTTCAGATTGATTTAAGCTCAAGTGCGTGCCTTCTATGTGCGTTGTGTGATGGGCTTCCAAAATCAATGCGCGGGCTTGCATTTTGGATATCCAGTCTTGAGAAAGGGTGGCAGCTTCTAAAAAACCGCGGGTGCGCTCAATAGCAGTAAGTGAAGATGCTATAGGGATAGAAATAGCGAATTTAGGTATAAAAGGCATGGCTTTACGACACTTTTTCCTTAATTATGTCATAAAAAGCCATAGAAATCAAGGTTTTTACGACATTTTACGACATTTTTTACGACGCAATTATGGAAAAATTGTCGCAAAAAAGATGAATTATTGTTTTTTAGCCTCTTTAATTATTCTCTTGGCGAGGCCTCTAAAAATAATGAGATGTATAAGCCACAAGCTATACCAGTAAAGCCTCCCTAGTACCCCAGTTGGTCTAAAAGTAGCGTGGACTATGAGTGTGTGATCTTGAATACTAAACTCAAGCCAGGCCTCTCCAGGCAGTTTCATTTCAGCATAAAGTAAAAAGCGCTTATTTTGCTCATCAACTAATAAAATTCTCCAAAAATCTAAAGCATCCCCAGCTCTAGGTTTTTTGCGCCTGACTTTTCCGCGCCTGAGTCCAACTCCTCCGAGCAAGCGATCGATAAAACCCCGAATCTTCCATGCCCAATTAACGTATTAACCGTTTTTGACTCACATTTAATAAAATGCGTTCATGACAAGCTGAGGATCTAAATTGGCATCAAAATTTTCACTGACGCTATAGTGTAGGCATCCAAACGTAGGGACTTGAACAAACTGATAATATTTAGCAGGCATATCAGTACTTGACCAAGAGTCTTTCCAAGAGGAGATCACATCATCATCTTGAATTTTTTGAAAAGCTTTTTCCACAGCTTGTTTATAAGTTAAACAAGTTTTAGGGATGATCTTTTGAATGTCTTCATTCTTACAAATAGCATCGTTTTTTAAGCTATCGACTAATGCTTTAGCTAAACTGTGGCTGGTTGAAGTGATAAAAAATAACCAGTGGGATGATAGTTTTGGGGTCAGTACTGGGACAATCCAAATTTTACGTTTCAAATGTCTGATTTCTGCAAATTGCAAAAGCATCTCTTTGTAAGAGAGTTTATCTGGTCCACCAATATCAAAGGCTTTACCAATGCACTTAGGTTCATTTAAAACTTTGGCAAGATAGTCAATTACATCTGCAATTCCGATCGGCTGACACATACTTTTAACCCATTTAGGGGCAATCATGATGGGGAGTTTTTCTACCAGATCTCTGATAATTTCAAATGAAGCACTTCCTGAGCCAATAATGATGGCAGCTCTTAAGCAAGTTAAAGGGATGTGGCTCTTACTTAAGATTTTTTCTACTTCATAGCGCGAGTTTAAATGTTTAGATAAGTGAGAGTCATTGACAATACCGCTTAAGTAGATGATTTGTTTGCAGTTGGTCTTTTCCATCTCTTCTACAAAGTTATCAGCAGCAATTCGATCTTTGATATCAAAATCATGGGCATCTTGAGCCATCGAGTGTATCAAATAGTATGCTGCTTCAATATCTTTAGGGATGTGAGTGAGAGTTAACTGATCTAAAAAATTGGCTTCAATGATTTGATATTGTTTTTCATAACCGTCAGGAATGTGCAAGCGATTGCGATTGCGGACAACTGGATAGACAAAGTGTCCATCTTGCATCAAGCGAATAATTAATCGAGCCCCAATGTAACCATTGGCGCCAGTAAGTAGAATTTTCAATTTTGTTCTCCAAAAATGCTAATTTGGACTTTTAAGGGAATAATTTAAAGTTTATTTTTTAAACCATTGATTCTTAAAAAGAAATTTCGATTTCATCATTTTGTTTATGCTTTACAATAACTAATAAGAATCTTAGATTTATGAGCCATGTTAATTTTAAGTAAAGAATATGACTCCTAATATAAATAGACTTCCCACTCCTACGCTTAACAAAGATCATCACTAGTCACCGAATTTTTATTCGATAATTTGAAAACTTGAGAGAGAGAACTATTTCTCGATCTTTAACTGTGAGATTTAATATGAATTATATTCAAAATAACGAGAAAACTTTAAAAAACTTAAACCCTCATGTGGCAAACATAGGGATAATTGGAGTTTATTTTCTAATCGCAATTTTAAGATATACACCTAAATATCTTTATCAAGTATTAGGTTTGTTTATAATTTTCCTGGCTTTTATAGCGGTGTATTTCATAGATCAATTATTTATGAATTTAATCTTTTATGAAAGAATTCAAAATAAACCTAAGTTCATATTACGCTCGTTTCTAAGTATTTTCATAACAATTATTGTCGCGTATATTTTTTATCGCATCTTTGGTTCTTTACACTACACCTGTTTGATTTTTATTTTAGTTAGACCAATAGCACTAGGGTTTCTAATGTATAAAAATATACTTATTAATAGAGAGATACTCTACTCAAGTCTAGTCGGTTTAGTGGTAAGTATTTTAGAGATAATATTAGGGGTGATAGTAATATGGGTAGCTTTTTGGATTTTTAGCCCTATTGTTTCTCTTATCATGCCAAAGATATAACTCATTAAAATAAGCTTCAAAGAAAGTGTTTTTTACTATAATTAAAAACTAACTTCTCAAACTTTTCTGAACCAGTTTCTCCATATAATGAATTGGAGATTTGTCTGGATTAAGTTGAGCATCTGCTGGAAGATAAAAGCTTTGCTCTAATACATATTGCCCGGCAAGTGCTGAATGAGAGACTTGATCTGTGAAGGCAATCCAACATGTTTGTGCTGGAAATTCAATGATCTCTTGATCTACATTTTTTTGATAAAAAGTATCTGCTTTCATGCGATCATGGATGTGTAGCATATAGTGATCATAGAGAATACGGTAAGATTTAGTAATGCCAAAGCGATGCATGATAGTGCGCAAACCAAATATCGGTTTGCTAATTTGAGGTAAAAATCTTTTAACTACATTTTTGTAAGGCTCGCCTATACGCCAAACCCTTGGACGATTAAAAGGGTTAACGTTAGCAAAAAATCTTAAGATACGCTTGCCGTGAGTTGGAGAAGAGGGGAAAGAGTCAATGTGTAATAAAGAGTCATCTTTTTTGTATGAAGCATGCTCTCGACCTTTAATTTCTACAGGTCTAAAGCTAGTTCGAGCTACTTCCAAATGTCCTTTATAGTGAGAAAAAGCAAGGTTCATAAAATTTGAAGCAGAATCTGCAAATCTTTTCATCATCCCATGCATGATTTTTTGAGCTTCATTGTTGCCGTGAAAGCCTTTGACAGATTCATCTTTGGGATTATAGCTGACATTTTTGCGATCTTTTGAAACTAAGTTGGATGAAAACAAAGCTTTTTCTAAAGGGCTAATTTCAAAGTTGAGTGAAGGAAGATTAACAACAAGACCATTTTCTAATGCTTGAATTAGATTATGTTGTTCATCTCTAGATAAATGAGGTTCCCAGTTTGAAATGTTCGATGTTTCTAGTCGCTTCATTTAAATCCTCATAACATAATTTTTAGCCATCATAGCAAGTAGTGTAAAAACCAGCTAGAAAATTATTTAGATCTTGTTAAGTATCAACAAAGTGTTAAGTGGAGGTCTTATTGAGAGAGCTTAGAGCGTGTTCATAAGCTTTTTTGGTGGCAGACATTGGAGATTCGAAATCTTTTTCATAGAGGTAGCTTGAGCTTAAAGAGCGCCAAACTGACGAGCCATAAATCACTTCAGCTGTGTTTTTTAACACTTCGCTCAAATATAGCGATTTGCCTTGCTTATGTAGATTTAGAGCAAGTAGCTCTAGATAATGGCAAATACTAGCATCTAAGTGATGCACATTGTTGAACCTTAAAATAATGGAGCGAACCTGATCATCTGTAATAATTTGATTGAGCTCGCGCTGTAAACTGTCAATCGAGCCAAAGAATAAGTTTCCTTCCATATTGATGATGCGGATTCTGCTATCTAATCTTTGATGGTTAGGGTCAATCGGTTTAAAATGTCCCTCTTTAGTAAAGGCGTATTCTAAGACAACGGTGTTAGCAGCAAGTCTTAAGTATAAAACTAAAGATAGGGCAATACCAATAAATAAAGAGATGTCGAGTTGTAAAAATAAGCATGAGAGGCAAGTGACAATGAGCACCAAAGCATCTCTTTTGGTTGTTTTTAAACAGATCTTCAAGAGTTTAAAGTCGATCATTTCATAGGCGATGAAAATGAGTAGGGCAGCTAATGCTGACTTTGGAATGTATTGTATCCAAGAGTGAGAGGCCATTAAGATGAAGATAATAAATATTCCGGAGAGAAACCCTGAGAATCTACTTTTGGCGCCATATTGAAAGTTGGCAGCACTTCGAGTAGGACTTCCAGAGCTTGGAAGGGTCCCTAAGAAAAACGAAGAGAAAAAGTTGCTGACACCTAGAGCAAAGATATCGCGGTTGGTATGTAGTGACTCGCCATGGCGCTCTGAGAACATTCTGTTAACAGCGTTAAGTTCAAATATAGAGAGTAGGGCGACAGCAAAAGCGATAAATAAAATATCGTGGATAATGGCGTTATTGAAATAAATAAAATGAAAGTCAAAAAGCCCTTTTAAGTCAAAGTAGGGATTGGCAATAGAGGCGATTCTCCAAGGAACCTCTTCAGGCATCACGCTATTTAAAAAGCTGGCAATTAGCGCTGTTAAAATAAGCATGATTAGCGGGCGTGGAAAGTTATTATGAACTTTGCGTAGGGCAACTAAAGTCAATAGACCAACAGATCCTAAAAGAGTAGTTAGAGGGTTCAGTCTGTGTAAATGAGTGATTAGGTAAGATCCTTGGTGGATCAGTGAAAAAATACCCTGCGGTTTTTGAACTGCAAAAAGATGATAAGCCTGACCAATAATAATGGATGCAGCAACCCCGAGTACATATCCCATCATCACCGATCTACTGATAAACTGGGTGAGTCTACCTAGTTTTAATACCCCTATTAAGATCTGCATGATCCCCACACAGAGGATGATCTGAGAGATGATCTGCAAGGCAATGCCACTTTTGAGATGGTCGGGGACATGGGAGAAGTGGGAATATAAGATTTGGCTTGTCCCTGCCTGTAAAAGGATAGAAGTTGCGTTTGTAGGGCCTG
>CAZJSX010000129.1:0-5728 GCA_964548845.1 uncultured bacterium
AGTAGTTTAAAAAGGCTCTTAGCACCCGCTTTAAGAGCCTTTTTTATTGATCTAGGGCTTTTATTTTTTTGATATACGCCCCGACATCAAATTTACTTTTACAGCCGTTAAAGTTCATATACCGAATTTTGCCAAAAATAGGCCTATCAAACCAAGCCCTGTCATGCACACCACCAATTGACCAAGCCACTCCCACATATCCATTGGGATCTCTGCCATCTAGCTCGTATTTATCGTTAAGGTATATGGCAATTTCAAAGGCTTTCCCAGCATTTGGAGACCATTCTAAAATCTTTTTAGCCCAATACATACGCATATAACCATGCATCTTTCCAACTTTGACCATTTCTAATTGAGCTGCATTCCATAACGGATCATGAGTGATTCCTTTTTCAAACTCTTCTAACGAGTAGATATATTCTCTAGGATCTTTTTCATGTTCTTTTAGAGTTTCTTTAGCCCAATCTGGAAAACCTAGAGCGCTGTCATAATTTGCATTATAAAAGCAATAATTGGATGAGAGCTCGCGCCTGACAATCAGCTCTTCTAAAAAAGCATCTTTGTCTACTTGCGGAGCTTTAGCATCCTTTACTTTTAGCGCAATCTCTTGAGCTGAAATTTGGCCAAAGTGAAGATATGGAGAGAGATTCGATTGAGCGTCTAAATTTGGATTATTTCTCTTTTCTGCATAGCCATCAAGAGCGTATTTCATAAAATGCTCTAATGTTTTTGCTGCAGCTTTTTCCCCTGGACTTAACCAAGTTACTGGTTTAACTGTGTGGTTAATTTCAAGTGTTTGGTAAATTTTTTCAAAATCAATTTTGGGAAATGAAATATCCCAAGTTGCCTGTAGTTTACAAAGTTTTGGAAATGGAGTTAAAAACTCTGACAATCTTTTATTGATTTTAGGCCGAAGTGTATAGGCTGCAAATTCTAATTTTGGAGAGGCTTCCCAAAGTGGAATAATATGACGAGCATCAACTTCAAAAAATGGAATTTGGATCTCTTCCAAAATTTTCTTTTTCCAATATTGATTAATCTTTAGTGGAGAAAAATCGGTAACCAGATTTTTAATCTGATATTTTTCAATGAATGCTGGAAGTGTTAAATCAGCGCTTCCTTCTTCAATACAAAAAGCAATCCCATATTTTTTTAATTCTTGCTCTATCTCAATAAGACCTTGAATTAAAAAATCATATTGACGAAGGGTTGCATTTAGAAAAGTTTTAGCAAGACAAAAGACAACTACTAAAGGCTCTTTGAGTTGATTGGCGATTTGAATCGCTGCAAGTAAAGCCCAGTTATTATGCACTCTTTGCTCATGAGCCATCCAATAGACTATTGGTCCTTTCAAGAGTTTTTCAAATGAATTTTTCTTGCGCACTCTGCGAGTGTCAACAACTACAGAAGATGACATGACAATCTTTCCTTATTTTTTAAACAAACCATCGGCAATGAGATATTCATCCTTTTCAACTTGAATCTTAAATAGAGCAAGTAAAGGACTCATGATAAAAAAACTTCCTGTGAAGATATAAAGTGCCTCTTTATCATCTTCCATCATTTTTAAAACTTCTTCCACTTTGACTGCACTTGAATTTTGTTTCAATTGACTTAAAGCACTTAATAAAGTTTCTTGATTTGCAAGCCTGGGATGCAAAATATCTAAGATATAAATTGAACTGGCGTGTGAAGAAATAATCTCTAAATTTTTAGAGTAATCGTGGTTATAGGCCATCGATGTGAACACAATCTTCTTTTTTTTAGGATATTCACTTTGAATCTGCTCAAATAATCTTTGAAGCCCATCTTCGTTATGACTGACATCTAAGATAATCGCAAAATCTGAAAAATGAACTTTTTGATAGCGACACATTGGCTTTGCATTCAAAGCCTCTGCTATCTTTGAATCATCTAATTCAAAATGATCTTTTAAGTTATTGAGAACAACTTTAGCTATTTGCTGATTTTCTTGATCATAGCTAATCTGATTTTTCACTTTCACTAAAGTTACCTTTGCATTTTGCTCATGCGCCATTTGCATTAAAATTTTTTGCTGCGCGTTTGGCCCTAAAACAACTGGGATATTTTTTTTAATAATACCCCCCTTTTCAGCAGCAATCTTTTCAAGGGTATCACCGAGTAAATCGGTATGATCTAAGCTAATGGAAGTAATTACTGATAAAATAGGGGTAATGCAATTAGTTGCATCTAATCTTCCCCCGAGTCCCACTTCAATGACAGCAACATCTACTTTTTTTTCAGCAAAATATTTAAAAGCGAGTAGAGTCATGGCTTCAAAAAAAGTGATGTTTAGACCTGGCTTTTCAGCGAGCAAAAAGATTGAAGGTAAAAACTTTTCAACATCACTCTTTGAGATCATTTCCCCATCAATTAAAATTCTCTCTCTAAAAGTCGCTATATGAGGAGATGTGTAGCTTGCTGTTTTGTAGCCACACAAAGTGAGCGCCTCGCTTACTTTTTTAACGCATGAGCCTTTACCATTGGTTCCAGCTATGTGTATTTTAGGATAGTCAAAAAGATTGAGCTGTTGATAAAGCCTTGAGATCTCTTGCAAATCTAGTCTTGATTTTTTAGCAAGCTGCAGAGCTTGTAATTTTTCATTTAGCTTTTGATAATCGCTCATTTTCCAAAAACCTTGTATATAGAGGATCAAAAACCTCTTCTGTTACCCAAGAACATCCCAAATCAATGAGCGGTTTACAAGCCCCATGAAAATCAGATCCACCAGTTGCGATCTTATTTTTCTTTCGAGCAATGTCGACCCATTTTTTTTCTTGCTCTGGCAATATCTTAGCATAAAAACATTCAATACCATCAAATGGCATTTCAACAAGCTCTGCAACCAGTTTATGATCCTGCATCAAGTGAGGATGAGCGAGTACAGAAAAAGCATTAGCTTTTTTTATGATTTCTAAAGCTTCTTCAACTTGCGGCCGACATCCTTCGGTAAATCCCTGTTTACCTTCACCTAAATACTTATCAAAAGCTTCTCTATAGTTGGCTACATACCCCTTTTCAATCATCAGTGCTGCAAAGTGGGGACGACCTACAACTTCATGCGGTGAATTTGCAAATCGTCTAAGCTCTTCTTCAGTAATGACAATCCCTAATTTAGCTAGCTTTTCAATCATTTTTAAATTGCGCTCATGTCTAATCTTTTGGCAGTTGTCGATAAAAGTAATAAAAGGTGATGGTAACAGTGAAAAGCTATAAGCTAAAACGTGGACCGATTTCTCACCATGTAAACAGCTGAGTTCTATTCCCGATAAAAGCTTTAAATTGTATTCTTTGGCAAGTGATGCAGCCTCTTTATAAGCTCCCACGGTATCGTGATCGGTAATCGATAAGCCATCTAGCTGAATTTCTTTAGCTTTCATTAATAGCTGAGCAACTGTTTGATCGCCATCTGAAAAAATCGTATGGCAATGTAAATCATATCTCATGGACTTTACCTTCAAAAGGGACAAAGCGAACCTCTTTTTCTAATCTCTTACCCGCCTTTACATAAACCTCTTCTTCTACTTTTGCAATCAAAGCTTTAATATCATTGGCTTTTGCATGACCTATATTGACAATGTAGTTAGCATGCAGAGTTGACACTTGAGCCCCACCAATCTGCATCCCTTTAAGTCCAAGTTGCTCCACTAGCATTCCTGTTGAAAAATCAGCCCCATTTTTAAAAACACATCCACAAGAGGGAAGATTCAACGGCTGAGTTTGCTTTCTTTTAAAAATTAATTCAATTTGACGCTCTCGTGCCCCTGGGCTTAGGGCTAACTTTAAGGTGACATTAGCAATCGCCCCTTTTAAATTCTGAAATGAAGATTTGCGATACTCAAACTGAATTTGTGTTTTATCAAAAATTTGTAGTTCCCCTGCAAAAGTGACATAAGTCACTTTTTCGACAAGTGGAGCAATCTCTTGCCCATTAGCACCTGCGTTCATAAACACAGCACCACCAACAGTTGCTGGAATTCCAGCAGCATATTCTAAACCACCATAACCTAACTTTGCAGTTTGCATTCCAAGCCAAGCAAAAGAGAGCCCTGCGCCCACTTCAAACAGATTCTCTTTTTGCTCAAAAGAGGGAATCGCATTTAAAATAACAGCGCCATTAAATCCCAAATCATCAAATAGAGTGTTGGAACCTTTGCCTAAAATATAAAAAGGGATTTTTTGCTCATGACAATATTTTAGAGCATCTTGTAATTGGCTAACATGAACTACTTTAGTAAAAAGTTTTGCAGGCCCACCCACTTTATAAGTAGAGTAAGGGGCTAAAAGGATCTCTTTTTGCCAAGAACATTTTAGATCTTCACAATGCTGCAAATGGTTACTACCCTGTAAAATTAGGGAGTATAAACTTTTTCCAGATTATTTTTATAGATATGATCTAAAATACCGTTGACGAAAGAGCAAGATTCTTTGGTGCTGAATTTTTTTGCAAGGCGAACAGCCTCACTAATAGAAACTTCTTCAGGAATAGAATCATCGAACATCATCTCATAAAGGGCTAACCTTAAAATGTTAAGTTCTACTGATGCGATTCGATCTAAAGCATAGCCGATAGAGGCTTCTTCAATTTTAGTATCGAGCTGATCTTTAACTTTTAAGATGTTAGCGACATAATCATGAGCAAGAGTAACCTGTTTTTTAGTCGTTTTCAACTCATTCATAAAAAAGGCAACCCCTTCTTCACTTAAAGATAAGTCAAAATGACCACTAAAAAGCATCTGAAAAACAAGCTCACGGATTTTAGCAGGAGGCAAAGCCATATAAAACATCTTTTTATTTCATTAATGAACATATTTTAGCAGATTTGCCCTTTTGATTCTTGAGTTTTTTCATTTAAAAATTTAAGTTTAACTTTTACCAATATAACAAATTATTTTTTGAGGTTTCAATGGTCTTTGACATAGAGATGATCCGCAGAGTCTACCAGTCACAAAAGCAAAAACTTAGTGCTATTCGCTCTGTTTTAAAAAAACCTTTGACACTGACTGAAAAAATTTTATATTCCCATATGAGCGAGCCATTGCAAGAAGCCCCAATTAGAGGCTCTTCTTATGTCCATTTTGCCCCTGACCGGGTCGCTATGCAAGATGCTACAGCCCAAATGGCCCTACTTCAATTTATGTGCGCTAAAAAAAGCACTGCTACTGTCCCCTCAACTGTTCATTGCGACCATTTAATACAAGCAGAGCTTGGCGCTAAAGAGGATTTAAAAAGGGCCAATCACGACAGTAAAGAGGTCTTTGACTTTTTACAAAGCGTCTCTAGAAAATATGGGATCGGTTTTTGGCGCCCAGGATCGGGTATCATCCACCAAATTGTGTTAGAACACTATGCTTTCCCTGGCGGCATGATGATTGGAACAGACTCTCATACTCCTAATGCTGGAGGACTTGCTATGATTGCCATTGGAGTTGGCGGCGCTGACGCAGTAGATGTCATGGCTGGCATGTCTTGGGAACTTAAATTTCCAAAGATCATCGGAGTTCATTTAAAGGGGAAACTTAGCGGCTGGAGCTCTGCTAAAGATGTCATTTTAAAACTCGCCGGCATTTTAACAGTCAAAGGGGGAACAGGGGCAATCATCGAGTATTTTGGTGAAGGGACTTCTTGTATTTCATGCACAGGTAAAGGAACCATTTGCAATATGGGAGCTGAGATTGGTGCTACCACTTCTATTTTCCCTTTCGAC
>CAZJSX010000130.1:0-5705 GCA_964548845.1 uncultured bacterium
CCTGCATCACAAAGTGCAATCTCTGCGTCAAGCCCCATGTCAAAAAGTGGTATTCGCTATGGCGATCGAGTGATTTGGATGGATGGAAAACCTATTTTTTCAATCGCACAATTTACTGCCCTTTTAAACTCCAACTATTCTTATATCACTTACGATAGACAAGGCGTTGTTGGTTATGCACATGTTCCTCGAGTCAAGTTAGGAGAGCTTAAACTTTCTGACGACTATAAGACAGAGCTGACTGATATTAAATACGAAAGTCAGCTTAAAGAGCCTCTAAACACCCTTTGGACAATCCCCTATCAAATTTCTCCTAGTTTAAAAGTAGAGGTCCCACTGAGATTTTTAGAGCAAGAATCGACTCAAGTTGCAATGGAGAGCAGTTTGAAATCTGGTGATCGAATTATTGCTATCGATGGCAGCCCCATCTCTAATCCACAAGAGCTTGTTCAGAAGCTGCAACAGCATCAATTTAATATTATTGTTCAATCGAAAAACCAAGATTTACCTTTAATTTCATGGCAAGAGGCCAACCAAACATTTGATCAAAATATCAATTGGATGGAACTGAGCCAACTTGCTAGTCAAATTGGTCAAGAGAATGCAGCTTTAGAAATTGGAAATTTAAGAAGGCTAAATCCAGTGACTCCAGTTAGAGTTCAAGAGCTTTATGAGCTCTCTCAAAACACAGCACTACTTTCTCAAATACAAGCCAAAAGGCAAGAATTTGAAGCGATTGCTGATTTAGAGAAAAGACAATTTCTTTTAGATTCTCTAAAACAAGAACTAAACCGATTAGCCGTTGGCGTCTCTTTTCAAGATCGCCCTGTTATTTATAACCCTCCTCCATATGTCTTATTTGCAAAAGTTAGCTCTGATATATGGCACACATTAAAAGCATTAGTTACTGGTGGATTAAGTCCTAAGTGGCTTGCAGGCCCAATCGGTATTATGCAGGTGATGCATCAAGGTTGGTCGCTTGGCTTTAAAGAAGCCCTTTATTGGCTTGGACTCATTAGTTTAAACTTAGGAATTTTGAATCTACTTCCTATCCCTGTTTTAGATGGTGGATTAATCTGCTTTGCTCTTTGGGAAATGATTACAAAACAACCGGTGAAGGCCAAAACAATAGAAAAGATTTCTATTCCGTTTATGATCCTTTTCATCGGCTTTTTTATCTTTGTTACATTCCACGATTTAAGCCGGTTGCTTAAAGGGATATTTTAGTTCATTCTAAAGGGGCTATCCATAGCTATAGTCCCTTTTTATAACTACTCACCACAAATTCAACGTTAATCAGTCACGGTGTTATATCTTATTTTTTATTAGACACGCGAACATGCAGCTATCGAAAAATCTACTTCAAAAACCTGACCTGCAGTCAAATTTACGCCCTCAATAACTTTCCAAATGGTAGGTTTAATATTTAGTGGTTTTCCAAAAGCAACAAAAGACATCTGATACTCACCTACTTGACATGGAGCACGAAATATAGCATTTCCATCATCACTCATTTCAACAAAGAGTGGCCGACTCGGTATTTCGTTTTCAAGATCGCGATACTTAACTTGATATCTATCTATTGATAACGGCATAACGGTTATTGGCGCAGTTGAAGCAAAGCGCTCTGAAACCTTCAAGTATTCACTTACGATTCTTTGAGCGCCTGGAATATCATTTCTTGAATGCGCCTCTGTTGCTAAATTATAAAGAGTGGTACAACGACTTATTTGCGTTTGATTCATGTATGATGGGGTAATACTAACGCACCACGATGAAAGTTGACTGAAGTCTGATGTGGGTATTTTAAAAGATAATACAGAATCTCGATTAGCGATAAGAGTTGACATAGAGTTACTTTTTTATAATTTTTTCAAAAAGAATAACATGCAGTTGAGATAAATCTCACTAGATTATTTTAAGAATACAGAGTGAAAATATACAGATCTAATAAAAGCATTTAGCAAACAGAGATCCTTCCATTTGCTAAATACTTTCAAAGCTCTCTTGGTGATCAATCAAGTTAGCTTTTTTGATTCTTGCACAAAGGGATTAAAAGTTGCTCAGAGTAACAACAGGCGCAAGCTGGAAAGTATTTCTCTTCCGCTCCCAAATCGATGGTTGGGCCATCTGTTGTCGCAATCCCATTGGAATGTTTAAGATTGTAAACTGCCTTTCTATTGCAAAAAGCACAGGTTGTTTTAATTTCTTCGATACTATCAGCGAGTTCTAAAAGTCGTAGAGAGCCTTCAAATAGATGTCTTTTAAAATCAGTTCTTAGTCCATAGCAAATCACGGGAATATTATACAAAAGGGTAATGTCCCTAAACTGCTCAATGATATTTGCTGTGATAAACTGAGCTTCATCGACTAGAATACAGCTAATACCTTCAAAGTTGCAGCTGAGTAAATCGGTGTCTTTATCGACTAAGATATCTGCTGATTTTTCAAGTCCTGCTCTGGATTTGATATGTGCTCTGCCAAAGCGATCATCAAGGGACGGTTTTACAAGTAACACTTCTTTCCCTTGTTGACGGTAATTATGAGCCACAGCGAGCAGATTTAAGGTTTTGGCACTCCCAACAGCTCCATATCTATAATATAACTTTGCCATAACAACTCCCAAAAACAAATGATGAATTTAACTTTGGATATTAAACCTGGGCAAGAATTTTACACAACTTTTAACTCAGATTCTCTTGTCTATTAAAATCATCCATCATAAGATGAGGCTAACTTCAAAAGTGTAAAAGGATCTTCATGGAACACCAAATAGTTACTAAAGGCGACTTCAAGGTCATCGGTATCACAAAGCGCATCAGCAATGAAAATGCTCAGCAAGAAATCCCCATGATGTGGAAAAATTTCATCATCCACAATTATCTCGATAAGATCCCTGGTAAGAAAAATAAACATTTAATGGCTCTTTATACAGACTATGAAGGGGACCATACAAAGCCTTTTCTCTATACCATCGGCTGCGAAGTTAATAGTTTAGAGAATGTTCCAGAAGGATTGAATGGGATCAAAATCCCAGCTAATAAATACGCCCTATTTCAAGTCAAAGGCAATATTCCAGATGCCCTCATTGCCGCTTGGAAACATATTTGGACAAACAATGAAATTGATCGCAAATTTGACAGCGACTTTGAAGTTGTAGTCAGTGGCGATGAAGTTCATATTTACATCTCTTTGAAGTAAAAATGCCAGAGCTTCCTGAAGTAGAAACTGTTAAAAATCAGCTCATTGATGCTAAACTTTGCAATTTATCCATTGTAGATGCTGCTTTTTTTTGGCCTAATACTTTAAAAGGATGTGATATCCCCTCCTTTAAGAGCAAAGTGATTGGGCAAAAAATCACATCCATCACTAGAAGAGGAAAACACCTTCTTTTTTCTATGCCCAATCAAACATTGATCATTCACCTGCGTATGAGTGGTCAATTTTTAATCCGAACAACTCCTGTTGATACCATTAAACATGAGCGAGCTTTATTACAATTTGAAGGTCTTTATCTATACTTTCAAGACACTCGAAAATTTGGGACCTGGACACTGACAGCTAATGCTGAAAAAAGCTTAGAACACTTAGGGGTTGAGCCAATGTCTGCACATTTTACGATTAAAAAATTAGAAGAGCTCTGCAAAAAAGTGAATAGACCGCTGAAAGCCTTTTTATTAGATCAATCTCTAATTGCGGGCCTGGGGAACATCTATGTCGATGAGTCCTTATGGCGCGCCAAGCTTTTACCCACTCGTTTGACTCACAGTCTATCGCCTAATCAAATCAAAGCCCTTCATCAAGCCATCGTTGCCGTTTTAAAAGAGGCCATTGAAAATAATGGCTCTAGTTTAGGAAAAGGCAAGACCAATTTTAAAACCATTGAGGGAATCAGCGGTAAATATCAATATCAATTTAATGTTTACGGGAAAGAATCACAACCTTGTCCAAATTGCAAAAATCCTCTTTTAAAGATCCGATTTCAGCAAAGAGGGACCCATTATTGCCCAATTTGCCAAAAATAAACTCCCCTATTAATTAAAATATTTGCTATGTAGCTTTCTATGGAAGAAGAAAACTGTATTTTTACATTTCAAACTCATTTACCTGTCTCAAAAGAAGAGGCCTTTGCTTGGCATCGCATGCCTGGAGCCATTCAACGCTTAACACCCCCTTTTATGCCTGTGAAGGTGATGAACTCTCACCATACTTTAAAACTGGATGAAATCGTTCATATCCAGTGCAAAATCTTATCGGCAATAAATATCGACTGCTTTTTTAAAATCACAGGGTACCAAGAGAATGAATTTTTTATAGATGAGCAAGTTAAAGGTCCATTTAGTTACTGGAAACATCAACATTATTTTAAAGCTATCGACTCTAATAACTGTGTGATTGAAGACATTGTCACTTTCCGCACCCCCATCGAAAGTTTCTTAGGGGCATTAGCCAATTCAAAAGTGGCTAAACAACTCCACAAAATGTTCACTTATCGCAAACAAATCTTACTTTGTGATTTAGATTTCAAAAAAAAGCACCCCTCAAAAAAACTCCATATTTTAATGTCTGGAGCAAATGGGTTAATTGGACACTCCCTTTATTCGTTTTTATCTTCTCAAGGGCATCATGTCACTCCTATTACCCGTTATTTAAAAGCAGGAGAGAGTGGTCTATTTTGGGATATTGAAAATCAAAAGATAGATTTAGAGCAACTTGAAAATTGCGATGCAGTGATCCACCTGGCAGGAGAAAATATCGCAGGTATTTGGAGTGAACAGAAAAAAGAGAAAATTTACAAAAGCCGCATTGAATCGACAAAATTACTTGTAGACTCTTTCAATAAACTCAAAAATCCCCCTAAAACATTTATTTGCGCCTCTGCGGTTGGCTGTTATCCACAAAATGAAGTTTGTAATGAGCAATCCCCATTTGGAGTCGGTTTTTTATCTGGCGTCGTCAAAGATTGGGAACATGAGGCCACTAACTATAAAAAAGGGAGAGTGGCGCTAATGCGAACAGGGGTCGTTTTAAGTCCCAAAGGTGGATTCCTTCAAAAAATTTTGAAGTTATTCTCATTGGGTCTTGGAGCTAAAATTGATAATGGTCAATCACATTTAAGCTGGATTTGTCTCGATGACGTAGTTTATCAATATGCCCATGTTTTATTGACAGAGTCTCTTCATGGCCCGATAAACTTAACCTCTAGTGAAATTGTAACTAATGAAATATTTTCTCATACGTTAGCAACTCTACTGAAAAGACCTCTATTCATCAAAATCCCAGCCTCGATCATTAAAGCAATATTTGGCACGATGGGTCAAGAAATGATTCTCACAGATATCATTGCAAAGCCTGAAAAGCTTTTAGATTCAAAATCTACTTTTTATTACCATCATCTCGACAAGACCCTTGAACATCTTTTAGGGATTTCTTAATTTTTAGCCTGCGCTCATTTGATCTTCTAAAAAATGCATGGGCACTTTTTGCTTTGCTTTAAGATAAACAGAAAGAGGAGTGATAATCACACCAACTAGAATTAAAAGCATGCCAATTGCCATATATTGATTCATCCCACCTTGACCCATTCCTAAACTAATTAAAATCAAATAAACAGGGAGCAGATAGCTCATCGACATGGTGATATACACTTCTGTGTAATACAAAGCGTTGATGAAAAAGTAGAGAGAAAGAGCATACATAAACCC
>CAZJSX010000131.1:0-1959 GCA_964548845.1 uncultured bacterium
GGATGAGCCCTAAGGAATTAGAGCATGCCACAAGAGGCTTGTTAATTGCTCATGCCTTTGAAGCTTTTGTTGAGCATCATTTAATTCAGCCTGTTCACATTATCGATCATCCAATCGAAACAACTCCTCTTTGTAAATCACACAGATATCCAGATAAGCATCCTGAAGTGATTGTCGAGCGTTTTGAAAGTTTTATTTTGGGCTGTGAAATGTCTAACGCCTACTCAGAGCTTAATGATCCTTTAGTTCAAAAAGAGCTCTTAGAAGATCAAGTGCGCAGAAGAGAGAAAGGGGATGATGAAGCTCATCCATTGGATGAAGAGTTTATCGAAGCCATCTGCCAAGGAATGCCTCCTGCTGGTGGTATTGGAATTGGTATTGATCGACTAGTGATGCTCTTTACCAATCAACATTCTATTAGAGAAGTGGTTTACTTCCCGTTAATGAAACCGAAAAGCTAACTTTTCTTTTTCAAACTAGGCCCTTGTGGGGTGTCTTCAATCAGATACCCCTGGCTTAATAGAAAATCTCTCAATCGATCCGCTTCTTTCCAATTTTTGCTAAGTCTTGCAGCTTCACGCTCTTTGAGAGCAGTTTTGAGTTCATCAGAAATCTCATCTTGTTGTTCATTGAAATTGAGCACGGCTAAAATACGGTCAAACGACTTTAAAAGTTCAAGCGTGCTGATAGCTTGTTGTTTTGGAATGAGCTTTTGATCCATCCAAATATTAGCTTCTCGAATCAAATCAAAAATAGCAGCTAGTGCATTGGAAATGTTGAGATCATCTGCAAAGGCTGTGTGAAATTTTTGATGAGTTTGAGCAAGTAAAACAGCGTATGGAGGATAAATTTCTCCCATTGTCGAAGTGCTTTGTAATCTTGCGATAAAATATTGGATGCGCTCTAGAGCATGGCGAGCCCCAACAAGTCCATCAAAAGTAAAGTTGAGCTGCGTTTTATAATGAGTTTGTAATAGTAAATAGCGAATCTCTTGCCCTTTATAACCTTTAGATAAAAGATCTCTTAACGTGAAGAAGTTGCCCAAGCTTTTGGACATTTTCTTTCCGTCAACGATCAGATGCTCCACATGCATCCAAAGTTTGCAAAATTTTTTGCAAGAAAAGCACTCTGATTGAGCAATTTCATTTTCATGGTGAGGAAAAATATTGTCGACACCCCCCATATGAATATCTAAGGTGTGACCTAGATATTTGATGGCCATAGCAGAGCACTCAATATGCCAGCCAGGGCGACCCCTTCCAAAGGGGCTTTCCCAGTAAATAGTTCCATCGCGCTCTTTTAAATAGCTTTTCCAAAGGACAAAGTCAGTAATATTTTCTTTATCATACTCATCATGTTCGACTCGATTGGAGGCCCCTTTTTGTAAATGATCGAGTTTTAAATGCGATAGTGATCCATAAGTTGGAAATCGATTAATTGAAAAATAAACGCTTTGATCTGACCCTACATAAGCAAAACCTTCATCGATTAATTCTTCAATCATCTCAATCATTTCGGGGATATGGTCGGTAGCTTTGGGGTAGCAGTTAGCAGGCAGAATAAATAGATTTTTTAAATCCTCAAAAAAAGCTTGAGTGTAGCTTAGGGTGTATTCATGTAGAGAGAGCCCTTTTTTAAGAGCCCCTTTAATTGTTTTGTCATCGACATCAGTTAAGTTCATCACATGGTAGACCTTGTAGTCTCGCTCTATGAGGAATCTTTTAAAAAGGTCTTCAAAGACATATGTTCTTAAGTTACCGATATGAGCATAATCATAGACGGTGGGACCGCAGGTGTAGAGTCTGACTTGATTTTTGTCTGTAGGTTCAAACGACTCTTTTTTTAAAGTTTGCGTATTAAATAATTTAATTTCAGGGAGCATGGGGATTTTTCAAATTTTAATTCTAATGGGGTTTATTATAACGATTTCAAAAAATAGTGGGGGAAATTTTATGCGTT
>CAZJSX010000131.1:1969-5703 GCA_964548845.1 uncultured bacterium
AAAAATCTAAAGTCTTTTTTTTATCTCTATAGGAAAGGGGTTCAATTTTTTTATTGAATCAGAAAATATAGAAAATTTAAAACAAGGAGTTGAAATTAAATCTCTAGGTGGGTATAAATTAAGCTCTTTTTTGGAGAATATCAAATGAAAGTTAGAGCTTCTATTAAAGCAGACCCGCTTAAGGGTGACAAAGTCGTTCGAAGAAAAGGACGTTTGTATGTCATTAACAAAAAAGACCCTAACAGAAAGCAAAGGCAAAAAGGGCCTGCTAGAAAAAAATAATTAAGGATTAAGTTTCTATGGCGAAAAAATCATCGGTCGAAAAACAAAATAAAAGAACTCGTATCGTTGCAAAATACTGGGACAGAAGACAAGAGCTAAAAGCTAAAATTTTGGATTTAAAAACCGATGAAGAAGATCGTCTAGAAGCCATCAGCAAATTGAATCAGCTTCCAAAAAACTCATCAAGGGTTCGTTTGCGCAATCGTTGCCAAATAACTGGTCGCTGCAGAGGTTATCTACGTAAGTTTAAATTATCGAGACTATGCTTTAGAGAAATGGCTCTTAATGCTTTAATTCCAGGCATTGTTAAAGCTAGCTGGTAGTTTTTACTCTTTTAAACGATTTCCGTTTTTAAATAACTTAGATCATTAAAATGTTTCCAGTCTGTCATACCTTCCGACCATAGGAAAGTTGATAGACTGATCTTTCCTTCCTTTTTCAATCCTTTCAGAGTCGTAAAGTCAACTGGACCCACTTGATTGTGCTGATCATCCAGGTAGTACCATGATCTATGAGATAGAGTGGTCAATGTGGGATCTTTAGTCATCGTAGGAGCAGAAAGCTGTTGCGGCTCATTGACACCTATGGCACCTACTTCAGATGGGGCCTTTAAAAGTTCTTGGTTGGGCAAGAACAATAGAATGGCAAAAGCAAAAATATTAAATAAAAATCCTAGAAAGAACCAAGCTTTAGAGCCACGACCTTTCTTTTTGGCCATACTAGCAGAGATATATCCCCAAAATATGCCCATTAAAAAAGCGATTAAAAGATCTTTAGGACTAGCTGGCATTGTTATCATTTTGTATCCGTGCTGTGAAGTTGATCACAACCCTATTTTAACTGAAAATAGAGATTAAAGCCAATTCGAACCTTTGTACAGATTAAAAAGAGTCAAATAAATTTTTAGTTTTATAATTTTTTAACAATGGAGGTTTGTCTGAACCAAATTTAAAAATGGTTCGCTAAAGCCTCTTTTAAAATATTAAAAAATGTTGTTTGCAAATAAAAAGCTCGATATAATTTATTAATAATTTCAAAAACGATAGGAGCATGAAAATGGTAGATACCCGTGAATTAGAAATGCCTGAGACTACTTATATTAGAGATATTGAGAATAAAGTTTTTCAAGCTATCGTATTGCAAGTCTTAACCAAAATCAAAGACATTAACCTTCTAGAGGGCAATATGTTCGATGCGATTTTAAATCGCGGCGGAAACCCCGAAAGAATCAAAGGGATTTATGTCGAGCAAGAGACAAAAAATCCGGCTATCAAAATCAAAGTCGAAGTCAATGTTCGCTATGGCGCTCCAATCCCAGAAAAAGCAAAAGAGATCCAACACCGCATTTTTGATGAGATCAACACATTAACTGGTCTACATGTTTCATGTGTTCATGTCATTTTTAAAAGCATGTATATTGATGAGCCAAAATCAATCGGTATAGATCAACTTAATGATCTCAATAAAGCAGAGTTTGGCTTTGCAGAAGATGAGATCAAATCATAAGATATGAGAGCCTATATATTTCATTCTTTTGTCTGTTTAGCTTTTACTTTGCTCTTGATTATTGCAGGGCTTGGGCTATGTAGTATTTATAGCATCCCTTATTTCAATTATCACGCCACTGAATATCTGCAAAATCATCCAGAAGTGCTTTTTAAGGCCGGTCTATTAATGGCCCTCTTTGGGTCTGCATTTTTGTTTTTATTCTATATTTTTAATCGTAAAAGTTACTATCAAGTCCAGCTTGAGCGCTCTTTAAGCTATGTTCTTCATCATAAAATGATAGAAAAAAGTGTGAAAGAGTTTTTAAAGCAAGAATATCCACAGAGAAAAATCCCTTTTCAAGTACTCGTCTTTGGACAAAAAATAGAAATTTTAACAGATCTGTCTAAAATTTCATTTGAAGATCACGAGCATATCTTAAAAAATATTGAGCTGAAACTAGCTAGAAACATTGAAGTGATTTTTGGTGAACCTAAAGAGCTCACCCTATCTGTTTTTTGTGCTCGCGCTTAATTAAATTAAGCTAGTGTGTCAAAATAATTTCTAATATTTTCAATGTCTTTTTGAGAGAGTCCTGAAACTTCTTTCAGTTCTTCAACGCTTGCCTTTTGCACTTGAAGTGCACTTTTAAAATGTTTGAGCAAAGCTTGCTTTTTTTTAGGACCAATTCCTGGAATATCATCTAACACACTTTTAATGGTTTTTTTACTGCGACTTTTTTGATGAAATTGCAGCGCGCATTTATGAGCTTTATCTCTTATGGCTTGAAGTAAAAATAAAAGAGGGGATTGTTTAGGTAGAACAATAGCCTCTTTTTGATTGAGTGTGAAAACTCTTTCTTGAGTCAGCCCAAAGTCGTGTCTTCCTTTTTCTTTAGTCAGAGCTATTAAATCTACATTAATAATTTGTAGTTTTTGAAAAACTCGCTCAGCTACTTTTAATTGATTAACCCCCCCATCAACAACAACAAGATCAGGTAGAGGTAGCTCTTGATTGCTATATCTGCGCAAAAGAACCTCTTCGAATCCTTTGAGATCGTCAAAAACTTGATCTGTCTTGAGATGATATTTTCTTAGACGGGAGCGATCATATTCTCCTTGGCAGTAAGTGACCATGACAGCTACTGGAGAAGAGCCAGAAAGGTGCGAGTTATCAAAGCATTCGATAGTTTCTGGATATTGTGATAAATGAAGCTCTTCTTTTAAAGAGAGTAAAAGCTCTTCATTAGCAAGCGTGTCATGGTGCTCTTTTTGCATGGCTGATTGAGCATTCTCATAAGCCATTTTTAAAAGTTTGACCTTATCGCCTTTCTCAGGACAGATGATTTTAGTCGTATGAGGGCTATTTTGACTAATGAGAGAAGAGATTGCTTTGGCGCTTGTTGGTAGTGCTGGAGTAATGATTTCATGAGGGAGATTTTTTTTGCCAATGTAATTTTGCAAAATAAAAGAGTCAATGAGCTCTTCATCATCTTGTAGATCTTCAAATAGGGGAAAGTTTTTAGACTCTAAGAGTCTCCCTTTATCAAATGAGAGTAAAGATAGGCTGACCCAACCATTTTCCCGATATAAACCGATAATATCGCAGTTGATTGTAGATGCTGAGATGACATTTTGTTTTTCGAGTAAATCCTCGATATGACGGAGAGTCTCTAAATAGTGAGCGGCTTTCTCGTACTCCATATTTTCAGAAGCCAATTTCATCTTAGCTTGTAGATTTTTAACAATATTTTGATCATGCCCTTTTAAAAATTGACGAACTTCAGAGACATATCCTTGATACTCTTCTTTAGAGCATTTTTGCACGCACGGGGCAACACATCTACCAATTTGATATAAGATGCAAGGACGTGTCCGATTTTTTAAAACAAAGTCCGAACACTCTCTTAAAGGAAAGAGTCTCTGTAATAGATTTAACATTTTTCTGGCGGCAAAAGCGCTAGGGTA
>CAZJSX010000132.1:0-5699 GCA_964548845.1 uncultured bacterium
TACGATGACAACAACATGTGATAATTTAAATTATCCTGTTCGCGCTTGGTCTATATGGCTTTTGAGTGCTATTTTTATGTTTTATAATTATGCCATTGATGTCTCTCCCAGTGTGATGACTAAAACGTTAATGAAAACATTTGATATCGGCGGAGTGGAGCTGGGTAATTTAGCTGCCTGCTACTTTTACGCTTATTTAATTTTGCAAATTCCAGCAGGATTGCTTTTGGATAAATTTGGTCCAAGAAAAACCACAACTTTGGCGATTGCTCTATGTGCAATAGGCAGCCTTGTCTTTGCTAGAGCTGATACGTTGTTTATGGCAGGAGTAGGTCGCTTCTTAACAGGAGTAGGTGCTGCTTTTGCTGCAGTCAATTGCTTAAAACTGATTGCCAATTGGTTTCCATTCAAACAATTTGCTTTTATGGCAGGTTTAATGATGACAGTTGCTATGTTTGGAGCTGTTGGTGGACAAGCCCCATTGTCTAGTTTTATTCAAAAAATGGAATGGAGATCTGCTCTTGAATGGATTGGAGTTGTTGGAATAGGTTTATCAGTTGTTTTTTGGTTTGTTGTTAGGGATAGAGCTCCCGACCATAACCGTGAGCGTCATATCGTTTCGACTAAAATTGGTTTTGTCGACAGCCTTAAAAAAGTCTTTAAAAATCCTCAATCTTGGTGGCTATCAATCTACAGTGGATTTGCTTTTGCCCCAGTTATGGTATTTGGTGGACTTTGGGGGGTTTCATTCATCTCTGAATCATTTTCGCTGTCACAAAACCTATCAGCGCAAATGGTGTCGCTAATCTTTATTGGCTTTGCAGTAGGAGCCCCTGTATTTGGACTTTTCTCTGATTGGCTGCAAAAAAGAAAAGTCGTTATGTTTTGGGGAACTGTTCTATCACTAATCTCAATATCAATTGTGATCTATGCTCCAGGCATTTCTGCTTACTCAATTGCGTTTTGGCTATTTATTTTTGGATTTGCAATTAGCAGCTTCTTGCTTTGCTTTACAATGATTAGAGAGGTTAGCCTTCCAATACTTGCTGCAACTGCAATTGGCTTTATGAATGCCTTTGATGCTCTGCTAGGCGCCATTTCTGATCCATTAACAGGCAAGTTTTTGGATATGCAATGGAACGGAGTATTAGTTGATGGAGTGAGAGTCTTTTCAGTTGATGCTTATAGGATGGTCTTTTTAACAATTCCAATTTACTTGGTCATTGCACTGATTACTTTACTTAAAATTAAAGAGACTCATTGTAAGCCATCTTATCCGACCTCTTTACCCTAAGATAAAATCAAATCGTTGTATAGGTGTAGAAAAAATTTCTACATCTATACAATCTTGTCATTTCATCTGAATATTTTAGTTAGAATAACTACTGATGAGACCTAAAAGAAATCTAGCTTGCGCGCATTCTTCTTTTGTTGCAATTTTTTTAGCAGGAGCTTTTTGATATAAAGTCCCATTATTTTTTGCTTTTTTTAGAGCTGCTAGTTGTTTTGTGACTTTTTCATTTTCTTCTGCTTGTCGCATTTGTCTAAGACTTGCATATCGATCAGCTTTATTCTTAGTTGTGCCAGCAGCTGGATATGAAAGAGTGCTATAGTTAATAGAATTACTTGTTATGTTCATAATTTCCCCCTCGCTTGTTAGTTAAATTTTAGCATAAAAATAACCTTTTGTCAATGGGTTTTTTTCTCTTATAGTCAGTGACTTATGCCGTTATTTTCCCAGATTTTGGGTCTATAGCTAGGGGTGAGGGTGGCCTACTCTTGAGCCATTAACTGCAGAAATAGTTCGATGAGCTCTTTTTGCTGTTGTTTATTGAGGTTTTGAAAGAATTGTCCATCTGTGTTCTCTACAAGTGGCATGGCTTGGGCCAATATTTTTATCCCGTTTGTTGTTAAAATGGGGTTTTTAGCACGAGCGTCTAATGATGTGATTCGTTTAATGAGCCCTTTTTGCTCAAGCCCTTTTATGATTTGTGATGTCGTGTTGGGATCTAAAGCAGCCATTTTTCCAATAGCTGCTTGCGTGACTTTATCTCCATTTTTCGTTAGCCAGCCCAAAGTTGCAAGGACTACAAATTGGGGGTGAGTTAAATTTATAGTCTTAAGTGATGCTTCTATAGAACCTCTCCAAAGGGTGCTGATGCGCCATAGTAAATAACCTGGGCTTTGCTCTGGGGTCTCGTGTATACTAATTTTTTTAAAATTTACACTCTTACTCATTCAAAAAAATTCCCATAGCATGTGCTATATATACAAAATCAGCTTTTGAAATTTTAAAACACCCTCTTTTAAAGGGAAATCCCCATCTTTTTTTTTCGATAATAAAATTAAGATGAGCAATCAAGGGTAGTATAGAAGCATTTTGAGATTTTAAAAAAGTAACATCTCGTCTCCATGGGATAAAATCAGGACTCATCATATATGTATAAGGCTCCTTTTCTAAAACTGTCCCAATAGCTGTAAAAGATTGACAACTCTCTTTAATTTGAAATTTGAAAGTAGGCGAGTAGTAGGCGATCCAATCACCACTCTTCATGGCTTTTAATGGACCTCCTTTACCGTGACAAACTTGAGCAAATCCACCTGCTACCCCTTTTTCTACATGCTCTTTTGAGGCGACTGCAATCCAATAGTTGGTCATTGTTGCCTCTCGTGCATTTTATAAACTCTAATGCGATGACCGTCAGGATCAAGGACGACAAAGGTGCGCCCAAAATCCATATCTGTTGGTTTTTGTAGAACTGTGAGGTGTTTTTTGCCCCAAGCTTCGTAAAGTGCATCGACATCGGTACATGAAAAACAGATTTCAGAACTACCTGGGTTTGCAGTGACGATGGGCTCAGCTGTGTGTTTAGACCAAAGACCTAACATCATTTGATTATCCAATGCAAACAAGGTGAAGGTGGGGGATTGTTCGATGGGTTTTAAGTTCAAAATATCTTGATAAAACAGGCTGCTTATTTGTGGGTTTGTTACAAATAATGATATAAAGTCTAAAGAGGGTTTAAGCATTTGACAGTCTCCAATGGGTAAAATAAACAAGTCTAATAGTACGTATACGTACTATTTATGTCTAGATTTTTATTCTTTTCTCTAATATTCTATTTGTATAGATCTTTAATTTAGACGCTTCAGTCCTTGTTAATAATAAATTTAAAAAGTTGAATGATTATGCTAGCAACAGCCCTTTCTCCAGCAAACTCCGTATTGTCTTATCAAGCGTCCCTGTTAGAAGCTAAAGAATCAACTCCTATTTTTACAGCTTCTGAAACGAATTATTTATTCGACCCGGTGCCTTTTTCAGCAGAGCAATTTGCTGAAGAAATAAAAGGAAAAGACTTAGATATGAGCTGGCACTCTGATCTAGGCTATTTTCGTTTTGTGAGTCGTGATGGAGAAGTAGATTTTGAAGTCAACCTGAAGGCTCTCACCAGTAGTGATCCAAAAATATGTGATCCTTTTATCATTAATGAAACAGCGGGCGAATCAAAGGAATTTAACTTTTCCTACAGTTTAAAAAAGGACGGGAGTGAGGAAGTGAATTCTCCATCGTTTGCTCATTATCAGAACAAATCTTTTGAAGGGAATTACTGGGTAGCTGATAGGAGAGAGATTGAAAATGGTAGGCCTCAATTGATGAGCAGTCAAGAGCTTGTTCAAATTATTAAAAACTACAATGTCCTATTTTATACAGGAGCGGGTCTCTCTGCTGCATCAAATATTCCTACAATGAGTGGGTTGGAAAAAATATTCAACATGGGAGATGGGAGATTTTTTACTGCATTAGAAGAGATGGCACAACAGCCAAAAGAGACTGCCTTGAAAATATTGGATTTTCATAAAGCCTGTGTATTCAGTATTCCTAGTCCAGCTCATTATGCATTAAAAGAATTATCCATTTTCAAAAAAACTAGAATACTTACTGAAAATTTAGATTGTTTGCATGAAGCGAGTGGTATTTTCCCTTATCGCATAGATCCTAAAAAATTGCAGAAAGATGTTCCATGTGAAAGTATCTCTCAATTTAATTATGTGATTTGCATCGGTCTTAGTCACGATGATAGAGGTTTTTTAGGATGGTTTAAACAGCACAATCCACAAGGCAAGCTTATAGCCATAGATCTATCTCAGCCTTCTTATTTAGGAGATGAAGATTTTTTAATCACAGCAGATTTGCAAGAGTTAATTCCCTCTATTTGCAATCAGGTAGTGAATGCTGAGAATATGAAAGTGTAGAAATGAGTAAACAGCTTCAGTTAACTATGGAGCGCTATCAAAGCAAACTTCATTTAGAATGGATCATTAGAAAATAAATTTCTTATGTTCTCTATGTTGCCAATTCTTAAAAAATCTATTTCCTCATAAAAAAGTAAGTAAATACATCACTTTTTTTAACAGCTAAAATATCTCTATGGTTCCAAAATCGTGAAGTGTACGAGCTTAAAGAGGGCCATTTTGAGAAAATATCTTGTAAGAGTGAAGATTGAGTATCTTCATTACTTTCTATACTCATTTGATTGAGCATCTCGATGTATTCAGGACTTGCTTTTTCTGTTAGCTCATTTTTCCGAGCTATGAGAACGGAGGTTTTGTAAGATTTGGAAGTGATAATCCAACCAATAGTGATGATGCTAATTATATAGAATAGAGCGAGCGTCGAGTAAGCATACAAATTGTTACCTTGAATAAAAAAGTAAACCATGACACCAAGAATAAGATTGTCGATAATACCTAAAGTGATCCAACGATAAAGAAGGCGCTTTTTTATTATTTTTTCTTCTTCGGTAAGTTCGAAGTCTTTTAAACTAATTAGCTGTGTTTTTAATGTCATAAAAGTCTCCAATTTGAAGTTATCATCTCTATTTTTAAATGGATTGTAGCATTTGAGCAACAAATTTCAAATTAGATTTGAGCACATCATTTAACTGTAAAAAATTATTTTAAAAATCTAGTGTTTTTAATCAAAAAAATAACGCCTTGACCCTAACGTTACGTCATTTATTAATATGTCAGCATCCTTTAAAATCAAAGGGATATTAGAGGAGAATAACAATGGCTTATACCATTTCAAAGTTAGCTAAAATGTCTAAGGTGAGTGTAAGAACACTTCATTGGTATGATGAGATTGGTCTTTTAAAGCCAGCTTATCACAGTGCCAATGGATATCGGCACTATGAAAAAGAGCAACTATTGCTCCTTCAGCAAATTCTTTTTTTTAGAGAATTAGGATTTGAACTTAAACACATACAAAAAATTTTAAAAAGAAGTGACTTTGATAAACAGGCGGCATTGCACTCTCATCGAGAAATTTTATTAAAAGACTTGGAGAGAGTCAAAAAGCTAATTAAGACCATTGATCATACAATTGAACATTTACAAGGAAATAGAATTATGAAAGATCAAGAAATATATTCAGGTTTTGATAAAGAAAAACATAAAGAATATCAAAAATATTTGATAAATCGTTACGGCAAAAAAGCAGAAGCTTCTATTGCTGAATGTGATCGTAACTTAAAAAATTGGACTAAAGCAGATTTTGAAGAAAGCCAAAAAGAGGCAACTCAAATTATTGGGAACCTTGCAAAAGTTTGGAAAAATCAAAATCAGCCATCTTCAAAAGAGGCGCAAACCTTAATTAAGGAGCACTATGAGTGGCTTAAAACTTATTGGACTCCTGATAA
>CAZJSX010000133.1:0-5694 GCA_964548845.1 uncultured bacterium
ACTATATCATCGAATTAGCGGCCTTTGACACTGTAAACAACTTAACTTTTGAAGAGCTTATTAAACCTTTAGCCCCAATTCCAGCAGGTGCAACTGCTATTCATGGAATTACAGATCAAATGGTTTCAGAAAAACCCTCATTTGGCGAGATTGGGAAAAAGTTCATCGAATTTTGCAGTGGCCCTGTTGTGCTTATCGCTCACAATAATGATGGGTTTGATAAACTTTTCATTCAAAATGAATTTAAAAGACACCAACTGCAACTTCCAGACTGGCAGTATTTCGATACTTTAAAATGGGCACGTAAATACCGCCCAGATCTTCCAAGGCATTCACTGCAACACTTAAGAGAAGTGTATGGCTTTGAAGCAAACAATGCTCACCGAGCGCTTGATGACGTCATTACACTGAAGCGTGTTTTTGATGCGATGACTGATGATTTACCAATCGATGTTCTTTGCTCATTGATCAATGAGAACCGTCTCATCCAAATTATGCCTTTTGGCAAATATAAGGGTAAAGCTCTTCTAGCTATTCCAGCTGATTATATTCAGTGGCTCTTTAAAAATGGGGCTATGGATAAAAAGGAAAATGAAAGTTTGAGAAAAAGCTTCGAAAAACTAGGTCTTATCCCTGCTTAAGTTTTAACTTTCAATAGCGGTTAAAACTTCTTGGCTTTGGATTTCTTTCTCTCTTCTAAACATCATATCCCACATAAGTTTAAAGCCTGAGCAGTTTTCATAGAGCTCATCTTTTGTCCCTTCAGCAATTTTAGAGCCGTATTCCATATAGATAATCTTGTCGGCATCTTCAATCGTTGAGAGTCTATGGGCAATAATAATTTGCGTCATTTGTCCGCGTAAATTAGTAATCGCTTGCTTGATTTTATTTTCGCTGATGGAATCTAGCGATGATGTCGCTTCATCCATAATTAAGATTGGAGCTTTTTTCACGAGTGCACGTGCAATGGCAAGTCTCTGTTGCTGACCGCCAGACAAACTTTTGCCCATTTCAGCGAGCATCGTGTCATACTTTTGAGGAAGGCATTGTATAAATTCATCCGCATGCGCTCTTTGTGCTGCTAGAAGAATTTCATTTGAATCGTAATCCCGACCATATGAAATGTTGTTAGCAACTGTATCTAAAAATAAGAATGGTTTTTGTGCGACGAAGGAAATTCCTTCTCTTAGAGACTTTTGTTTGTAATCAGTAATAGGAATCTGATCGACTAAGATTCGTCCTTTATTGACATCATAGAGTCTTGGGATCAATTGAGCAATTGTCGATTTACCAGCTCCTGTAGGTCCAACTAGAGCCACTGTTTGCCCTTTTTTGACCGTAAAGCTCATGTCTCTTAAAACCCATTGATCTTCGTATTTAAACCAAACATTTTCAAAGGCAATTTCTTCATTGAAAGATGAAAATTCTTTAGCATTTGGCTTATCTTTAATATCGGACTCCACAGATAGAACACTAAACATCCTGTCTGCGGCAGCAAGTCCTCTTTGGATGTTGATATTCTCTTCACCAAATTTTTTAATAGGATCATAGAATAAGTGGAGTAATCCAATATAGACGATCAAATCAGAGACGTGCATTTTAGCAACATAGAGGCCATAAATCAAAATAACAGCTAAGAAAAATGTCCCTATCATATGCAATATAGGCCTTGCGCTATAGCCATAAAGGGCAATTTTTTCCTCTATTTTTGAGGAAGCTTCATTCATCTCGTGATATTTTTTTGAAGAAAACTTTTCCATATTAAATAATTTGATAGTCTGCACACCTGCGAGATAATCAATTAGAATATGGGCAAATTTTTCACCATAGATCTGCATTTGTTTTTGTGAGGCTCTGGCTTTTCTAGCTAAGTAGTAAATTGGAAATCCCAAAAGAGGAAGCCCAACAAAAATAATGAGCGATAATTCAAAAGAGAGCATAAATAAACCAGCCAAGCAGCTGAGGAATACAAACGGCAACTGGCAGTAGTTCATTAACATGGCTATGATTGCACCCGAAACTGCTCCTGAATCCCCTGTCACTCTTGCAGAAAGCCCACCAATATTATGCTGCTGAAAGAAACTCATTGGAAGAGTTTGCATATGCTCAAAGTATTTTTCTCTTAAGCTTTTGCTGACTCTGATACCCACAAGGGTTACGGTATATCGGCTCAAGAAAGTACAAGTCACGCGGAATAGGCCGACGATACTCATCATGATCAAAAGTAGTGCAATTGTATTGCTAACTCTAAAGGTATCCCCTATCCAAACCATGATTGCAGTTAAGATATTTTTTCCTTTAGAACGATGCATATAGTCTGAAGCATCAGTTTTGGTGATATACCCTTTTTGGTCTTTGTCGATTTCAGGCCATTTTGTTTTAATGTCCTCAATAGACAACTTATCTATCCCATTTCTTCTTGCTTCTGCTTTTTCTCTAATTTTCCATTTTTTTCTAGCAATAAAGTTTTTAGGTTTCTTAGTAGTTGCCAATTCTGTTTTTTTAGATGGGGCAAATAGGGCAAAGACATCGGGACCGTTATTGGCAAGCAAACCAATGGAATACATTTCCATCATTGCTCCAATTTGCATTCCCCATGAAAGAAATACTGTGAAAATAAGAAGAATTATATGGTTTTTAGTCTGAAACGCTAACTTTGCAAGATTCTTCATGTTTAACTAGCCTTTGCTCACTTTTATAAGTGACCTTTCCGATTTTTCTATATTTGCTGTATCGTAATTCGGCTAGCATATCAGATGAAATAGTTTTTAGTCTTACTATTTCTTCCGAAATAAATTTTTGAACCCCTTGATAAACAAAAGCAGGATCGTGGTGGGCTCCTCCTAATGGCTCTTTAATTATCGTGTCGATAATACCAAGCTCAATTAAGTTTTCCGCATTCATTTTTAAAGTAGCGGCTGCTTCAGAGTTTTTCTGAGCATCTTTCCATAAAATAGAAGCACAACCTTCTGGTGATATGACGGAGTAATAACCATGCTCTAACATTCCAATAACATCGCCAACAGCCATAGCTAGCGCGCCACCTGAGCAACCTTCACCAATAATCACCACAACAATTGGGACTTTAATTTGAGACATCTGATAGATATTTTCAGCAATCACAAGTCCTTGTCCTCTCTCTTCTGCAGAGAGACCACAAAAAGCGCCTGGGGTGTCGATTAAAGAGACGATTGGCAAATTGAACTTTTCAGCCATTTTCATGAGTCTGAGAGCTTTTCTAAAGCCTTCGGGGTGAACCATACCAAAATTTCTATAAATACGGCTATCTGTATCAAACCCTTTTTCTTGACCAATGAGAACTACTTTTTGTCCATCAATCGTTGCCAAACCACCAATGATGGCACGGTCGTCGCCATAGCAGCGATCTCCAAAAAGCTCTATAAAATCTACGCAAATATTTTTGATATAATCAACCGTATGAGGTCTTGAAGGATGACGACATATAGAAACACGCTCCCAGGGAGAAAGTTCTTCATATACCTTTTGTTTGAGCAATTGAAGTTTTTTCTCTAACTTCTGAAGCTCATTATCTGTCCAAAGAGAATGTTTGGCTTGACTTTGCTTTTTAAGCTGGTCAATCATTTTTTCATAATCTTTAATCTGCCTTTCATGGGGCAAAGTAGTCATAAATACCTCTATAGGATTCAATCAAATTTTTTCTCTTCGCCTGGAAGTTTGGCTTCGTAATAATCTTTTACAAGCTCAATGACTGTCGGGCGAGACACAATAATAGCAAATAATTCTTCCATATCTTTCTGTGGCAATCTTAGACATCCATCGCTATCAAATTTAGAAATACCGGATAAATCTTCTTCCCACTTTCCTGCTGTAGTATTGTAGACCCATGGGGCGCCATGAATACCAAATCCTTTTGCAGGCGCTGAACAATTTTCTATTTCACTTTCAAAAGGGATCCATCGACTTCCAAAGACTTTAATCATCTCTATCTGTTGATTATTAAAGTACCCCATAACTCCCGGGCGATAGACTGCAATCTTATCTCCTAATGAGAATTTGCCAATTGGTGTAAGTGAGCCAGATGCTTTTTTCTCATCAATTCTTCCAACACCTACATCATAAGTTTTAATTAATGTTCTTTGGTTTAAGTCTTGATCAACATAGTAGAACAGCATCTTGCAACGATTAACATCTACAAGAAGGTAGAAGTAAAAATTCTTATCTGTCCTTAAGACGTTAAAACAATCTCCATTTTTGACTTCTTGAGTAAAGTAATCTGCTTTTTTATTTAGGCTTCTTGCAATAAAATGTTTAGATGTTCTGTAGTGAGAAGCATAATCTGAGATCCAGGCAAATTTCCCTTTCAACCAAGGCACTTTTCTAGCATAGGTAACCGTTTCGACAATTGGCAGTTTTATAGCCGCTGGATCAAAAAAGCTATCAATATAGTTGGCAGAAGGGAGCACTTTCTCTGTTGAACGGGCCATCATATTTTGAACTGCTGCTTTTTCTTTTTTAGATTTAACAGCCTCTTTTTTCACTTCTACTGGAGCTTGTGCAACAATTTTGGCTTCACTTTGAGTAAATTCAATTTCTTGAACCTGGGAGGAATTTACCGGAATGGGAACAACTCTTGTCTTACCCTTTTTCACAACTCCTACAACCATAATTAGGCCAAATAAAGCTAGAGTGGAAAATAAAAACACTTTTGGAAATGACATTTAAGCCTCATTGAAAATCAATAATATTATCTTATAAATCGCCCTTTAAATCAAGGGGTATATGCAAACATAAGCTTATAATAATAAGCAACTTACCTATTACCAGCTGTCATTTGCCACTCATAAGTGAGCCCTTTTTTGCTCACTTGGTAGGCAATCAAATAATTTGCCCCCCAAAAACTAGCCCCTCCTTCTAAGGGAATAATCTTCATAAGTGTGTCTTCTTGCTGTAATTTTAAATTAATTATTTTACTCTTACTTAAAAAAGAGACATCTGTTGCATAACCTTGAAATTGCTCAAGGGATTGATATAAAATTTTCTTCTCACCTTTAATCAAACATTGGTCAGCTGAAACATAAAAGACGAAGTAAAATGGGTGGTGTATATTCAGTGGTTTTATGGACACTTTAAAAATATCATTTTCAAAGGCCATTTTCGCGTCGAGCCATCCTACCGGATATTGCCATGAGTCTAATAGATTCATCCCCTCTTTATTTGATGGTATCCCTACAACACCTTTTAGTGAAAATCTCCCTTTATCATCGACATCTAGGCGAGTTGTTTCTGATTCCGCAGCTTCACCTATAATCCCAAAGAGCTCTTCATTGTCTAAATCGCCAACTTGAGGACCAAAAGCAACAATTTCTATATCTTGACATTTGAGTGATCCCATTGCTGTATTTGTTCCAGCTAACGTAGCTAATACAGTGAGATCAGGACGGCGAATTGAAGCTAGAGCAAAACTAGGATCAGCCAGTGTTTCAGCAATCTTTGGTTCACTTAAAGCAGTTGATCCTGGATATAGTTGCTTAAACCAATTCAAAAGCAAAACGGCATCAAGTGAGGTTTCTAAAGAGTATTTGTTGTAATCATTTTTTAAATACTGGAAATACTTTTGAGCTAAAAATGCAAACTCTTCCCCCTTAATTACTGCAAAAGAGGCGCTGAAAAACAAAATAGAAAGCCTGAGAATCGTTGAAGAATATGAGCTAT
>CAZJSX010000134.1:0-5628 GCA_964548845.1 uncultured bacterium
GTTCCTTCAAAAGAAAGAGACGCTACTCAAAAAAATCAACAAACTTTCATCTTTGGGTCAGAAAAAAGAATGTTTAGAGGCCATGTTATTAGCTTGCTTCAAGACATTTGAAACAGTAGTTGCTTCTCAAGCAAAGCTTTCTTCCCAAGCTTTTGTACGCTTGAAAAGTAATACTATTGAGACGGCTCAAGAGTTGTATGAATTAATAAAAAAGCAGAGAAAAATTGATGAGACTGGGGAATTGTCCTGGGCTCACTGTTAAAAAATCCAAAAATTAGAGGAATTTAAGATGTTACAAATTTTAAAAAGACATAATCAATCATTGATCAAATTTGCCTTTTTGGGCCTATTTGTCATTTTAATCGCTCAGATGCAAAGCCTTTTTGCTCTTTCTACCACTGATGTGATCGGGAAAGTGGATGAGGTGTCTACAGACATACTAAGTATTATCAAAGCCAATGGTGTGAAAATCATAGCTATTACTATTGCCTGGGCCTCTGTTGGGCTTTTTGCCTTACTGAACAAGCCTATTGTTCGTCCTGTGTTTGCAGCTTTGATTGTCACAGGTGTCGTCATATTTATTCATAAATGGGCTTAAAGCCAAAGAGGAGAAGAGGGGTTTTGTGGATCAACATAGAATAATTAAGAAACTAAATGCGCCTATTATGTTAATGACGGTACGCTGGAGCTCTATTTTATTCATTGTTTTCCCTACCTTCACTAGTCTTATTGTTAGCTCATCAGTGCTTGTAGCTTTTGGAGTTCTGGTATTTATGTTGATTTTGGGAAGAATTTTGAGAAAACTTCCCAAGTATTATTTAATAAGATTGATCTATGGATTAATTTTGACAAAGCGTTTCAATAAGCTTTTTGCCACCAACTTTGTCCCTTCACATCTAACTTTTTTCCTTAGGAGATAGTGAATGGACAGCGCTCAACTTTCAATAACTCTCGCCAAGATAACTCGTCAGAAAAATCTAGCCTATATGTTGGTATTTTTGTTGGCGGTCTCTCTAATTTTAAGCTGTGGGGCAGCTTTTTTCAAAAAAGAAAGAATAGTGGTTGTTCCGACAGTAGGGGAGTCTTATATCCTAGGGGAGAATGATGAGGTCCTTTTGGAAAAGATGGGAGTGTTCTTATCGAATCTATTTTTAAATAGAAACCCCGTTGATTCTCAATGGAAAAATCGCCAAATCTTAAAACATGTAGATCCTAGTTTCTATCATGAATTTAAAGCCAAGCTAGATGAAGAGGCAGGCTTTTTAGTTAAAAACAAGGAGCAGGCTTTTGTTTTTTTCTCAGAATATAGCTATGCCGATCCCAAAACTTTGACCTTTGTCACAGAAGGCAAAAGAATGGTGTTTGTGGGTACAGATGGAGAAAAACTTCATATTTCACAATCCGATCGCCAAAGGTATCAGTTAGGCTTCAAGCGTCGAGGCGATCAATTTTTACTAATCTCACTTAAAAAAGAGGAATTATGATGAAGAGATTAAAAGTTTTAACAGTCCTATTTTGCTTAGGTTTGTTTTCAATGTTAAACGCCTATGTTGAAGTTGAAATAGATGGCCGCAATACTCCAGAGATTACTTTTTCTTCTCAAGCATTTAACCGCGTCTCTTACAAAGAGGGGGGTATTAAATCTGTGGTGGGCAGTAAAAAAGACCTAGATGTGAACTTAAGCTCTGGAATTGCTTTCATTAAACCAAGAGAAGGGGTCCGTGGACCATTAACTGTTACAGTAATTACTAATGACGACGAAGCTCAAGACTTATTAATTAAAGTTTCTGAGAAGGCAGGGGAGCATGTTCGATTAGTCGATCCAAAAGAAGATATGGATCAACTTTTAGAAAAGATCGCAACCATTGGGTTTTTGAATACTTTAATTGAGGGAGATTGTCCTCAAAATTACAAGTTAGACCCTTCCGCAGAATACACATCTTTGAACTTAGAAGAGCCTTTAGAAGTGAATTATTTGCGCACCTATCTTGGGAACGGGGATAAGATTGCGGTTTACCGCATTGTCAACACCAGTCGTAAAAAGGAATTTGTGCTCAATACTTCGTTATTTAAAAACCAGAGCAACTTATGGGTTTTTCTATCCAAAACAGAATTGGGTCCTAGAGAAGAAGCTTTGTGTTTCATGTCAATTCCGAGACAAGGAGTTTTTGAATGAATTTTCAATCATTTAAAGAGAACTCGTCAGTGCGTTACCTTTTACAAAAAAAGGTTACTGTAGCGCTCATCACTCTTGTTGTAGTGATATTCGTGGCCCTTCTATTTTTTATATTCACAGGAAATAGTGAAAAAGCTTCTTCATCACAGCACATAAAAAGACCAGCTGAGGTGAATGTTGTTTCTTCAGGAGTTAATCAAGACAATTTAAGGATCGCTGAGCTTGAGAAAAGAGATGATCTTCAAGCTAATGAATTAGAATATATGAAATCTAAGCTTCAAGAGCTTTCTGAAGAGAAACATCTCATCCACCAACAGCTTGATCGTATGCAAGGTAAAATAACAGAAGCGCGCTCTGAGAATGAAAATTTAAAAACATCTCTCAATTACTATGAAAACCAACAACATGAAAGAGATCTTTTAAAACAAGCTCAAGCAGATGCTCAGATTTTTGAAGAATCGAATATGTATGAAAGCGACTTTTTTTGTTGGGGAACAGATGAAACAGATTTTAATAATGAAAAGAGCATTAAATATGAAATTCCTCCAGGAACTTTAGTAAAGGGTGTCATTATACAGGGGGTTTCTCAACCAGTGGGTGTTGGAAAGCCAGCAGATCCAGAGGTCGCCTTAGTGCGTATAACAAGCGCGGGTAAATTACCTAAAAAGCTCCGAATGGCTTTAAAGGGCTCTAACTTATTGTGCAGTACAGAAAGTGTATTATCCAATCGCAGAGTTCGCGTGCGTGGCGAAACCATGTCTAAACATAAGAAAAATGGCTCTTTTATAGTGACTGAAGTTGCAGCTGTGATTTCAGGCCCTGGTGGTAAAGCTGGCGTTCCAGCTAGTTTAGTTAGCTATGGTGGAGTGCAAGCGGGGTATTCAGCTATTGCCAGTACGATGGGCGCAGCAGCCAGTACTTTGCAAACGATCTTAAATAACCAGACGATTTCAAAACTTTCAGAAATAGGTCCTGATCAGGCGATTTTGAATTCTGATGTTTTCACAAATATTGGTCTTAATGGCGTTAACGGCGGTTTTGACAAGATCACTGATTACTATTTAAAAATGGCAGATTTGTATTGCCCTGTTCTTGAAATAGACATGGGAACAGAGGTGAGTATTTTATTCACCACAACGGTGACGTTGGGAGAGAAAAATCTAAAAAATAGACTAGATAGAGAACGAGCAGGTCAAAATGAGATATTTAATCCTTAAGTTGATTCTAGCATTTTTTCTTTTACCTGCATCGCAAGTAAAAGCTGATGCTTATGAAAAGCTCCCTGCTGATTTTTTAATTCAGTATGGCGATAAAAATGCACAAATTAAGGTGACTTACTTATTCAGCATTTATTGCCCCAGCTGTTTAAATTTTATGAAAGAGGATTTTCCTAGGCTTAAAGAAAAATATATCGATACAGGGCTTGTAGAGTGGATCTGGCACCCTTTCCCGAATCCAGAGAAACCTCTGACCTATCAGGCCATGCTTTGCTTGGGGGAATTGTCAGAAAATCAAAAGAGAATTTTTTTAGAAAATGCGGTGAATTTTCTCAATGAAAAAAATATGCACTCAGCTCCTGATTATTTTTGTCATCTCATGAAGCTTTTTGGTCACCCTATTGAAGATATTTATTCTCGAGATTTTCTTCTAAAGCCCAAAGCTCGCCAAAGCGCCGCTCATTTTATGTCACAAAAAAGAAATTTAACTATCCCTTCAGTTGAAGTGAATGAAGAATATTATGATCGCTATCCCACGTCACAATTTGTTGAGAAGCAAATTGAGAAAGCCTTAGCAAACTTAAGGAGTCACAATGTTTAGAATACTTGTTTTGATTGTCGCAACTTTGTTTTTTTCGAGCTGTGCTTATCACGCAAAAAACCCTGATTATCATGCAAAAATGCGCAGAGCAACAAGAGATATGCTTTCGGTAGACTTCGTTGATTTGATTGTAGAGCAGGAGGATGAGTTTAAAGAAGATTATGTGGTGCTTTCAAAGAATGATGCTATGCTTTTAAACGAAGGGATCAAAAACACAGATAGAGCAAATAAAAATTCTTCCAAACGATACTACGTTATAAAAGATGACGAAGGAAATCTTATCTACGTCAAAGAGGGGGAATAATGCGTCATTTTTTTGGTAAAAAGCTAGCAAAGTTTTTTGGTGAAGATGTCAATCTACAAGAAATTGTGGACTCTTCAGCTCATGCTGCTAAATTGCTAGAAATGGATTATTTTAGCTCTTTATTGCCATATCGACTGTATGATCCTGTTACCAAACTATACGAAAATGAACATTCTTATGGTTTTTTCTTTGAGCTAGTTCCTCTTTTAGGTTTAGATGCCAATTCTCAAAAACAAATTAGTGCTTTGATTAGAGATTTAGGAGATGAGGGATCAAACATACAATGTATGATTTGGGCAGATCCGCGCATCGATCCATTTTTAGAGGTTTGGAAAAAGCCTCGAGAAAAGATGGGGGGTATTTATAAAAAGCTTTCTGAAAAGAAATATGACTTTTTTAGAGGTCAAAATTATCAACTAGATGTCCCTCCTCGAATCTTTCGCATCTTTTTTTCTTATAGTGCACCGCGTCCTTCAGAAAATGAAAAAGGAATTTTTTTGAAACAACTTTCTGAAAAACGGCAAAAAGCCCTCATGGCTTTGAACCAATTTCATTGCGTCATTGACAGCGATATCTCAGATTTTTTGGATTTAATGTCAGGAATTGTCAATTTTGAGCAAGACACCAAAGTGAATAGTCGCAAAAAATGGTATCCTGACACTTTTATTTCAAATCAAATTTGTCTTCCAGGTGGAGCAATAAGTGTTAAACCTGACCATCTTGAATTTATGGGAGAGACAAATACAGTTTTTAAAACATATGAAGCTGTTGATTTTCCAGATCAATGGTCTATGGGCTTACAACAAGAGTTGATTGGTGATTTTATGAGTGATGCTCATCGGATCCCTTGTCCATTTTATATTCATTATGGGATTCATTTTCCAAATCAAGATGCAATGGCGACAAAACTATCTGCAAAAGCCAAATATTTAGATCATCAAACTAAAAGCTCTTATATCAACCGCCTTGTGCCTCAAATTTCTCATGAATTAGAAGAGAATTTATTTGTTTCAAGACAAATTCAGGCAGGGGAGAAACTTGTACAAACAAGAATGTCTGTTGGACTTTGGTCAAAACCCAAAGAATTAATTAGAGCTGAAACCATTTTAGAATCACTATTTCGCAAATATAGCTTCAAGCTTCAGCAAAATAAATTTCATCACTTAAATGAGCTGCTTTTTTCAATGCCAATGACTTGGGGAGAATCCTCTAAATACATGAAGCAATATAAGCATCACATGGCACTTCGCACAACATACACAGTAGAGACTGCAAATTTTGTATCTATGATTGGCGAGTGGTGGGGAAATTCTCGCAAGGGGATGGTGTT